>NZ_VUMX01000037.1:0-14062 GCF_009695985.1 Lactobacillus porci | reverse complement strand
TGGCCATCCTGTCAGACGGCAGAAAGTTTGACAAGTTCTCATCAGATTACTGCGAGAAACAAGCAGAAATCTGGCAGAGCAAGTCATCCAAGCGCCGTCATTTGGCTTTGGTTAAGTCGCAGCAGGACGCCAACAAAAAGGTTCTTGGCGCAAAAAGCCTGTCTGACTATCGCAACTGGCAGAAAGCCAATGTCGCCAAGAACCGCTATATGAGCCGCATCACGAATCAGCGCGATGACTATCTGCACAAGATCACGGATCAGCTGGTAAAGGAATACGACGTCATCGTCATTGAAGATTTCAAGATCAAGAACATGACGAAGAATCACCACCTTGCCCGCTCAATTCTGCGCCAAAGCTGGGGCAGATTTCGTGACATGCTGGAATACAAGTGCAAGAAGTACGGAAAGATCCTCATCAAGGTCAATCCAGCATACACCAGCCGAATCTGCTCAAAATGCGGCAAGGATACGGGCAAGAAGCCACTGTCAGTGCGGGAATGGAACTGTCCATTTTGCAAGGCGCACCATGACCGTGACGTCAATGCATCAATCAATATTTTGCTTAAAGGACTTGCCCAGCTCTGAGAGCGCCGGGCAAGCAAAAAATCGTACCGTCAAACTGCAGTGAATGCGGCTTGGCGGAATCGTCGGAGGGGGCACTTCCGTGATAAATAGACTGACCTCTGTTTTTGCACTGCTGTTCAGCTTGCTGGACAGAACCAGTAAAAAAGCAGGCTTGGCTTCGGCCAATCCTGCTTGCAAGAATAAGTTGGTCGTTCTCAGAAGCTGTAGGCTGCGCGTGAGCACTAGCCTATAAAGAAACCCCCGACCTTGGTCGGGGGAGCATGTCATCTGCTGTCAATGTAGCAGTTCTCGCCAGCCGCGTCAATCCCTTGGCAAATTATTAATTATCTTTTATGGATCGTAGAAAAAATTTAGAAAAACTATGCTTAACAAGTCAATATTGAGGAACTACAATAGTCAGTGAAAAGGAATTCATCAAATGTATTACTTTTAGGGAGGTTATTAATAAGATGTGTACTGCAATTACTTTTGCTACTAAAGACCACTATTTTGGCCGCAATTTGGATCTGGACTTCTCATACAACGAAACGGTGACCATCACCCCGCGGAACTTCAAGTTCCCAATGCGCAAGGTGGACGATTTAAGCAGCCACTACGCCATGATCGGGATGGCAACCGTCGTTGAAGACTATCCGCTCTACTATGACGCCATCAATGAGGCAGGCTTGGGCATGGCTGGCTTGAACTTCCCAGACAACGCCCACTACTTCGCCGACATTGACGGCAAGAACAACATCGCTTCATTTGAGATGATTCCCTACATCTTGGGACAAGCCAAGACCGTTGACGAAGCCAAGAAGCTTTTGGAAAACGTGAGCGTTTCCGCTGAAGTCTTCTCAGCTGATTTTCCAACTGCTACCCTGCACTGGATCATCGCTGACAAGGAAAAGAGCATCGTCGTTGAGTCAACCAAGGAAGGCTTGAATGTCTACGACAACCCGGTTGGCGTCATGACCAACAACCCGCCATTCCCAATTCAAATGTACGACTTGAATGACTACTACGCCATCTCTGCCCACCCGCTTGAGCACAAGTTTGGCAATGGGGTCAGCCTGCACGAGTACTCCCGCGGGATGGCCGGCTTAGGCCTGCCAGGCGACTTGTCCAGCAAGTCCCGCTTCGTCCGCGCCGTCTTCACCAAGTACAACAGCATGTGCGATGACGATGAGCTCAGCTCAATCAACCAGTTCTTCAAGATCCTGGGCTCAGTCGAGCAAGTCAAGGGCTTGTGCGAAGTCACCCCAGGCAAGTACGAATACACGATCTACTCATCCTGCATGAACCAGGACAAGGGCATCTTCTACTACACGACCTACGGCAACTCAGACATTCACGCCATCGACATGCACAAGGTTGACCTGGATGGCGGCAAGCTGTCGATCTATAAGTTGAACAAAAAGCTGTCTGTCTCCTACGACAACTAATTTACGCGAACCGTTTTCAGTAGCAAATGGCAATCATGTTTAGCCAAGCAGATTAGACAAGCAAATATAAGCAACGTTATTGAAGCGGTATAACAGCAGAAAATCAGCAACAAAAAAGCCAAGCAAAACAATTTTGCTTGGCTTTTCTTATGCTCTACTGGCGCGTGATTGGGAAGGTGGCCGTAAAGACCGAGCCCTTGCCCAATTCGCTGAACAGCTTGATTGTACCATGGCACTGCTCAGTCGCGTGCTTGACGATCGACAAGCCTAGACCGGTCCCGCCAGTCTTGCGGCTGTGGCTCTTGTCAACCCGGTAGAAGCGCTCAAAGATCCGCTGCTGGGCTTCGGCGGGCACGCCAATCCCATTGTCCGCAACCTCTAAGACCGCGTGTCCGTCCCGCTCGCCAACCGTCACTTTGACATGGCCGCCTGGCTTGTTGTAGCGAATGGCATTGTCAATCAGGTTATAAGCGATCTCATACAGCAGGCGGAAGTTGGCCGTGACGTAAACCGACTCCAGCTTAGCCACCAGCGTCACGTTGTGGCGCTCAAAGGAGCTCTGCAAGGCATCAATTGCCTCTTGAGTCGGCCCTTTCAAGTCGATCCGCCGTTCTTCAACCTGTTGCATTTCATCAAGGTGGGACAAGCGGATGATGTCATCAATCAAGGTCAGCAGCTGTGAGGATGAAGCATGGATCTTCTGGTAGAACTTGTCCTTGTCTTCTTCTTTGACCAAGTGGTTTTCCAGCAGCTCTGCCGAGCCCATGATTGACTGCAGCGGCGTCTTCAACTCGTGGGAGACATTCGCCGTAAATTCACGGCGGATCTGGGCTTCATGGTATTCTTCAGTCACGTCCACGACCAGGATTGAAGTCCCCTTAAGGACTTTCCGGCTGGTAATTGGACTGGCGCTGACCTGGATGCTGCGGCCATGACGCTTAATAATTCCTTCAGCATGTTCAGTCCGGTTGTTCTTGTTGACGATCTTTTTCACGTCTTCAGGCAGCTTGGAGTTGTCATCCAAGTCCAGCAAGGTCATTACGGCAGGATTTGACAGCAGAATCTTGTCATCCAAGTCAATCAGGATCAGCCCTTCCTGCATGGCATCCGTGACCGTCTTGAACTCCTTCTCGCGGTGGTGGAGCTGCTCCATCTGGTCGGAGATCTGCTTGTTCTGACTGTCAAGTCGCGTAAGCAAAGGCTTGATTTCCTCGTAATTTGAGCTTTCCAGCGGGTGGTCCAGATCCAGGCTGTTCAATGGCTCCACGATCGTCTTAGAGATTTTCTTGCCCAAGAGCCAGGAAATGGCCGTGGCCCCGAGCAAGATGATCAAGAGTGGAGAGATCAGGTGCAGCAAGGCCAGCAGCATCGTATTCCGCGTCATCGCCACGCGGATGACGCTGCCATCCTTAAGGCGCTCGGCATAATAATGGGTCACGGTCGACAGCGTGGTGCTGAAGCGCTCGCTCTCGCCCTTCCCCTTCTTCATGGCCTCCGCCACTTCCTTGCGGTGGGAGTGATTGCCCATCTTCTTGGGGTTCTCTTCATTGTCAAAGAGGACTTTCCCATCCTTGGCAATCCACGTGACCCGGTAGTTTTCTCCCTTCAGTTCCTTCAAGTACTTGACTCCGCCGGCATTGACCCCAGCCGCGGCCAGATCAGCCTGTGAAGTCAAGGTGCCAACCTCAGTATTGTCAAAATCAATGCTCAAGGACAATACGCTTAAGGCAACGGACACCAGCAGAACCAGAGTCGTTGACGCGAAGATCGCCCGAAAAATTCTTTTAAACATTAATTCCCTTCATGGTAGCGATAACCGACACCCCGCACCGTCTCGATATGCTTGCCAGCCTTACCCAATTTCTGTCTCAAGGTTCTTACGTGAACGTCCACCGTGCGGGTTTCACCGTAAAAACCGGTTTCCCAGATCTGATCCATGATCTCCTCCCGGGAAAAGACAGTCTCTGGATGGGTGATCAAGAGCTTCAGCAAGCCGTATTCCTTCAAGGTCAGCTCAATTTCCTCGCCATCAACAAAGACTTCATGGCGCTTGAGCAGGATCTTGATCCCATCTCTCTCGATTCTGTCCTTTTCCTCGCGGCGCTGGGTTCTTCTCAGAACCGCCTTGACCCGTGAGACCATTTCCATCATCCCGAATGGCTTGGTCAGATAGTCGTCGGCACCGGAATCCAGGTTCTTGACCTTGTCATATTCCGCCGTTTTCGCGCTGGCGATAATCACTGGCAGTTCCTTAGTCGCGGAATTGCCGCGGATCCGGCGCAAAATGTCGCTGCCGTCTTCATCTGGCAGCATCAGGTCCAAGATTACCAAGTCCGGTTTCTTTTCTTTCAATGCCTTGAAGAAGGATTCCCCATCCTCAAAGCCCCGTGTCTTAAAATTCATCGTCTGGAGAGTATACATTTCAATTTCACGGATGCTCTCATCGTCTTCAACACACCAAATTTCTAACATAAATAAAAACCCCTTAATCTATCTGTCACGTTTAATTATAGTTTAGTCCCTATGCTTTGACTATGACGGATAATTAAGAGGTTTGTAAAATCTAGGTTAAATTTGGCGGCTCAGACCTGATCTATCTGCCAGACTTGCCAGTCTCCACGAACTTGGCCCAGCGGGCAATGTTGACCGCGTGGTCGCCAATCTTTTCAAAGTACTTGGCAACCATCAAGAGATTCAGCAAGTATTCTGGATTGCCATTTTCTTTGAAGCTCTTGATCAGCGTTTCCTTGGCTTGGTCAAAAAGGCCATCAACCTGGTCATCGCGGCGAATGACCGTGTCCGCCAAGTCCTTGTCGGTCTTTACCAAAGACGTAATGGAGTCATTGACCATTTCTGCCGCGGTCTGCGACATTTCCTTGAGGTTGATCATGTCATTGGCAACTGACATGTGGTCATTAATAACCATTTCCGAGATGTCAGCCGCGATTTCCCCAATTCTTTCCAAGTCATAGACAGCCTTCAATGAAGCGGAAATCACCCGCAGGTCGGTCGCAACCGGCTGCTGCTGCATCAACAGGCGCAGGCAGCTGTCCTCAATCTCCCGCTCATTCTTGTGAATCCGGTGGTACAAGTTAATGGAATCCTTAGCTTCATGGGCATCCCCAGTAAACAAGGTATCCGTCGTTTCCGTGATGGTGTCCTTGCACAATTGGCCAATTTCGACCATCGCCTTGTGCAATTCATCCAACTCGTCATCAAATCTAGTTCTCATTATCCGAACCTCCCCGTAATGTACTTTTCAGTGCGTTCATCCTTAGGCATAGAGAAGATTTGGTCAGTGTCGCCAAATTCAACCAGATCCCCTAAAAGGAAGAAGCCAGTTTGGTCGGAAATACGTACGGCTTGCTGCATGTTGTGGGTAACGATGACAATCGTGTACTTTTCCTTCAACTGCATGGCCAGTTCTTCAATCTTAGAGGTAGAAATTGGGTCCAAAGCTGAGGTTGGTTCGTCCATCAGCAAGACTTCTGGCTTTACGGCCAAAGCCCGGGCGATGCAGAGTCTTTGCTGCTGACCGCCTGACAGACCCAAGGCTGACTTCTTCAGCCGATCCTTCAAGTCATCCCAAATAGCTGCTTGCTTTAAGGAAGTTTCAACGATTTCATCCAATTCCTTCTTGTCGGTAATCCCGTGAATCCGCGGGCCATAAGCGACATTGTCGTAGACGCTCATTGGGAATGGGTTTGGCCGCTGGAAGACCATGCCGACTCTTTGCCGCAAAACAGTCACGTCCATGCTGCCCTTGTAGATGTCTTCACCGTCAAGCTTAACCCCGCCTTCAATGCGGCAGCCTTCGACCAGGTCGTTCATTCTGTTCAAGCAGCGAAGCAAGGTTGACTTACCACACCCTGAAGGTCCGATGAAAGCCGTAATCTTATTCTTCTTGATGTGCATGTTGACGTCATGCAAAGCATGAAAGTCACTGTAGTAAAGATTGAGCTTTTCAATCGTAAACTTGTCTTTTTCTTGTTCAGCCATTTTTTAGTTTCCTCCATTATTGCGCTTGCGCATTTTGTCTGAGATGTGGCGAGTTACCAAAGTAAAGAGCAGGGCGAGCAGAACCAGGACTGCTGAAGTAAAGTTGGCAATTTGCGTGGCATCTTTGTTCAAGGCCCCTTCGGTTCTCATTACCCAGATGTGCAGTGAGAGAGTTTCACCGGCTCTAAATGGGTTCAGCGGTGAAGTTGGTGAGGTAACCTTCCAGAAGTTTTGCCAGTTGACGTAAGTTGACTGCCCAGAAGTGTACAGCAGAGCAGCAGCTTCACCAAAGCCACGCCCGGCGGCCATGATGACCCCAGTCAAGATCTGCGGCATGGCTGCTGGAATCAGCACTTTTCTGATGGTTTCTGACTTAGTCGCGCCCAGGCCCAGGGAACCTTCCTTGTATTCGATTGGCAAAGCCTGAATGGCGTCATTGGTTTCAGTAGTAATCAATGGGATTGACAGAATTGAGATCGTCAACGCACCCGCGATAATGTTCCAGCTCATCCCCGTCCACAGAATGAAGGCCAAGTAGCCAAACAAACCGATTACGATTGATGGAAGAGATGAAAGTGATTCGATACAAATTTCCAGCATGGTCAGGAACTTGCCCTTCTTGGCATATTCAGCCAAGTAGACGCCAGCCCCGATCCCAATTGGCACTGACACCAGCAGTGACAAGAATACCAGGTAAATCGTGTTGAAAAATTGGTTGAAGATCCCGTTGCCGGCTACCCCCAAGAATTCCGGCTTAAAGCCCTTGATCCCATCAAACAGGATCGTGCAGGTCAAGTAGACCAGGAAGATCAGCATAATCCAGCCAATCACATAGAAGAGCCCGGTCATAAAGCGATCTTTTTTCTTAGCACCGCTCATATTATTAATCTTCCTTTCTGTTTGCAAGCTTGTGGATCAAGACAATCAACACGATTGAGATGATGAACAACAGCAAGGCCATGGTCCACAGGGCCAGGTTAAACTCGCCGCCTTGGGCGGTGTTGCCCATGTCGGCCGCGATTTCACTGGTCAGGTTGCTGGTTGGTGCCAGCAGGCTGGTTGCAAAAGCCCGCGTCTTACCGATAACCATGGCAACAGCCAGCGCCTCACCGATTGCCCGGGCCAAGCCCAGGATCACCCCGGTCAAGATCCCGCCGGAAGCTGCCGGAAGAACGACCTTGCCGATCGTTTGCCAGCGCGTCGCGCCCAAACCGTAAGCCCCCTCCCGGTAGCTCTTAGGCACGGACTTGATCGCGTCAGCTGAAACCGTGGTAATCGTTGGGAAAATCATGATTGCCAGAACGATTGAGGCGGCCAGAACTGAGAAGCCCCCCATGGCTGGATGGAAGATTTTCTTGATCAATGGCACGATCTTGGTCATCCCAAACCAACCATAAACAACAGATGGAATACTTACGTAAATTTCAGTAGCCGGCCGGAAGAACTTTTCACCGATCTTTGGTGAAATTTCAGTCATGTAGACTGCTGAGCCAATTGCGAATGGCAGGCAGATGATCAGAGCCAGCAAGCAGGTTTCCAGTGACCCTACGATGTAGATCGCGGCACCAACCTTGCCGCCAAAAAGACCAGTCTTGTCATTAGGAGCCCATTCACTGGTGAACAAGAATTCCCAAAGTGAGTGGTGGGCCTTAATAAAGGTCTGACTGCCTTGATAAAGGAGGAATGCCCCCATCAGCAGCGTCAAAGCGACGATCAGCAGGCCGCAGAAGACATACAGGGCCCGCCAGCGCTTGTCGTTGGCGATGGCTTTTTGAACTACTTTGTCCATGAATCAATGCTTCCTTTCTACTTGGTGACCTTGCGTGTAGCTTTGGCCTTGTCGGTCAGCTTGTAGGCAACGCCGTAGCCCATGGCTTCAATCTTCTTGCCGTATGACTTGCTCATCATTGACTTCAAGAAGGCCTTGGCCGCCCCCTTTGGCTGGCCCTTGGTGTACATGTGCTCATAGCTCCACACATTGTACTTGCCATTGTAGACATTGGTCAGGTTTGGCTTGGTCCCGTCGATTGACACGACGCCAACTTCTGGATTCCCAGTCAGGTAAGACAGGGCAACATAGCCAATTGAACCTTCAACGCTTTGAATCATTTGGATCAGAGTACCAGAGTCGTCAGTTTCCAGTGACGCGTTGGAAAGGCTGGCCTTGCCCTTTAAAGCGTATTGCTCAAAAGTTGCTCTAGTACCAGATGAAGCTGGCCGGCTGACCAGAACGATCTTCAGGTCATTGCCGCCGACTTGCTTCCAGTTGGTCACCTTGCCAGTGAAGACATCGATCAGCTGCTTGGTGGTCAGGTTGCTTACCCCGGCATCCTTATTGATGACTGGTGCAATTGCCGTAATGGCAACTTGGTGGTCAACCAGCTTAGCGGCTGACTTCTTGTCCAGCTTTTCATCAGCGAACAGGTCAGAGTCACCGATATCAATCGTCCCGTCTGAGACTTGCTGCAGGCCCTGGCCGGACCCACCACCGTTGGTGTTTACCACGCAGTTCGGGTTGGCATCCATGAAGCGCTTTGCTGCGCTTTGTACGAGAGGCAGCAAGGCTGAAGAACCTGCCGCGTTGACCGTACCGGATACTCCCTTAGTATCTGCTTTAGAACTGCCAATCACACATCCTGTAACAATAGCTAACAAAACCAGAGCGACTGCGACTACTTTAGTTTTCTTGCTCGACATGTTAGTTTCCTCCTTATTTCTACTGTCCTAATGTTATCGGAGGGAAGTTAAATCGATACTCTAGGGAATGTTAAATCGATGTAAAAGAGCAATATTTTGTTAATAGTCTTTCGTACTTAGCATAATTTTCAAAGCCCTACAAGGGGCATGAACTCATTTTTATTAACTTTACCAACGCGATTTCCAATACACCAACTTTAATGCGCTTTCACCAGCACTGACGATTATTTATGCTAAAATTATCTTCAGAGTTAGATTATAGGAGTTATGTTATCATGTTTAATTGGCTGGCAGCTTATTTTGCCCGCAACAACTCATTGCTGCTTCAAGCCCTTTTCTTTGTGTTTGCAACGGATTCCACCTTTTTCAAGCAGGAATCACCAAAGAAGCGGGCTGGCAAGGATATCCTTGCCTTCTTGCTATCATTCAATACTTCGACACTGTTGACCGTTCTGCTTTATGACTGGCTGAGCGCGCGAATCAGGTTCAACCAGCTGGGCGATTTCATCATTGCGATTCTGGCGGTCTTCATCCCCCTGATTCCCTTGGTAGCGGTCTATCAGAAGCTGATTGGGAAGAAGTACCCTGTCGCTGTCTTCTGCTATGGCCAGTTCGTAGTTGCCGCCCAGCTGGCCACCCTGCTGGCTGACACGGTTTTCCAGCGGCTGATCTGGACTATCGTCTTGACCCTTTTCTTGTATTTTGAGTTCTATCATGAGATTGACTACCTGGCCAGCGAGCAGACCGTTTTGACCAATGACCTGCGCTTTCCAATAGTTGCCTGGATGTGCATTTACTTAATCGTCACCATGGCGAAGTTTCCGCGGATGTTCCTTAACGGTGCTATTGACAGTGAAGCGACCCCAATTTCCCTGGCTCTTGGCTTCATCGCGCTGGTTACGCTCTTGATGTACACCGTCTTCATGAAATTCAATATTTTCAGCATCACCCGCTACGAGAACTACCTGCGCGGTCATGACAACGATTCGCTGACAGGCGTCAAGTCACTGGCTTACTTGTTGACGAATGCCCCTGGCCTTCTTAAAGGAAGAAAGGTTAAAGTCTTTTACACTTCAATCAGCAATTTCCACGACTACAACCTGATACATGGCTACCAGGCTGGGACCAAGATCCTGCAGGAAACCGCGGACATGCTGACCGCGGCTTTTCCAAATACTTTGCTGATCCGCTATGGCGGCACCCACTTTATCGGCATCAACCAGGACTTTGACGCGCGCCGTTTTGACATGATCGCGCGCAAGCTGGCTAGTTTCAGCACTGGCGAAGCCCTGAGCTTCAAAGTCGGCATCGCGCAGATGCCCAGCAAGAGTTCGATAGATGACGCTCACCGAACGACTGAACTGTTAAACACGATCGACCGGGCTGCCGGGGCCGTGCCCCCTTTTAAGAAGAAGGAAACGGTGGGCATCTATGACGGCGAGCTGGCCAAAGCTGAAGAAGTCCGCGTCCATGTCTTAAATACTATTGACGAGGCAACAAAAGCAGACTGGCTTAAAAACTACTATCAGCCAGTGATCGACATTCAAAGCGGCAAGCTGCATGAATGTGAAGCCTTGTCGCGCTGGATCGACCCGCAATACGGCTTCCTGACCCCTGACAAGTTTATCCCCGTCTTGGAAGAAAACCGGACCATCTATAAGGTCGACTTGCACAACCTGGAGCGCTACGGCAAAGACACCCAAGAACTGCGCAAAAAAGGCAAGGACATTTTTCCAATCAGCTTCAACATCTCCAGAACCGATCTGGAAACGATTGATGTTTTTTCGGCAATTGAGCAGATCGTCAATGACTACCAACTGGACAGAAGCAAGCTGCACGTGGAAATCACCGAGAGTGCCTTAAATGACAATTCAGACGCCATGATCAGGGCCGTCAACAAGTTCCACGAGCTAGGCTATGAGGTCTGGATGGACGACTTTGGCTCTGGCTACTCCAGCCTGAACGTGCTCAAAGACTATCACTTTGACGTGATCAAGATCGACATGATCTTCCTGCGCAACTTCGATGAACGTTCCCAGGAAATCATCAAATCCGTTTGTGAGATGGCCAAAGGCCTGGGCATCCAAACCGTCTGCGAGGGGGTAGAAACTCAAGCAGAATTCGACTTTCTGAAAGAAACTGGCTGCGATTACGCCCAAGGCTTTCTCTTCAGTCCCCCGATTCCCCTCAAGGAAGTTTATTCCAAGCTGGGCCAGCGGATGTAAGCCCTGAATGCAAAATAATTGCCAATATCTGAGAAAAAGTCTAACGAATCAAAAAGGCTTCTAGAAGTGAAAAAACTTCTGGAAGCCTTTTTGATTCTTATGATTATTGTTGTTTACGCCTGTTGCCAGTCTTCAAAGGAAACATACATGACTTGGCCATACTTGAGACTGTCCGTCATTCTGGCCTGGGCCTTGACCTTAGCCCGCTGCCCTTCAGCCGTGATCAGCCGCAGACGCAGCTCTCTGGTCTCATTTTTGCGGCCATCTTCGATATACAGCCTGAGCCATTCCACAACCCAAGGCAGGTCTGCCTCTAAGATAAAGGCAAAGGGGTTGCTCCTGATTACGTTAAAGAACTGCCAGATATTCTGGTAGCCCAAAAGACGCATGCAAGACTGATTGACAAACAAGGTGTTCCCACCTTTCTTGGCTTCAAAGACGATCAAAGGCGTTGGTGTCGACATGATCAGGTCATGAACCGTAAAGCCAATCTGGGACCGGATATCATGGTGCTGCCCCTGGCCGTAGCACTTGACGCCATCCTTGTGATCCATCTTGACCGCGTACAAGGCTTCATCTGCTTTAGCAAGCAAGTCAGTCATTGACATGGCCAGCAAGGGATAGTCCGCATAGCCGATTGACAGCGAATAGCTGATCTTTTTTCCGCGGGATTTAAAACCATGGCCAGAATCATGAATCTGCTTGATCGTCGCCTCTGCTGCTTGCGCGCTCTTGCCCAAGATCGCCGCGCAGAACTCGTCTCCCCCATAGCGGCAGGCCAGCAGGCCAGAATTTTGACTTCTCGCCAGCATATTTCCAATCCGCGTCAATACTTCATCACCCACCTGATGTCCGTAATAGTCATTGAAGAATTTGAAATCGTCGACATCAATCATCAAGAGGGTAAAAGGCTGGTCTGGATGCTTCTTGATCCAGCTTTTCAGAGCCGCTTCAAAGCCGGTACGATTGTAGACCTTGGTCAAGGGATCGATCGTTGCTTCGAGCTGCAGAGCCTTGATCTTGAAGAAATTCCAGATGAGCATGAAAAACAGGGCTTCAATAACAATCACGAAAGACAGGATCCAAAAAACTTTCTTGCCAGCAGTCCAGCCGGCTTTCGGCGCTACTTCCAGCTGCCATTTGTCCTGCTTGTCATCGCTGGTGAAAGTGATCTTGACTGGCTTAGACAATTTTCCCTTGCTCTTGGCAATCACGCTGTACTTCTTGGTCAACGGAGTCAGCTGCTTGGTCAAGCGGTAGTCATAGCCATTCTTGCTCATGGAGGTGCGGGACTTTTTGAATAGCTGGTCTGTATTGACGATCACGATCGTGAAGCCCCAAAGCTTCCGCTTGCCGCCCTGCTTTAAGAAGACAGGGTTGCGGACAGCCATGCCGGTGCCACCCTGAAAGAGCTCAAATGGTCCTTGAATGGTCACGACATCATGCTTAGCACCATAGCGCACGACAGGTCCCCGATCTTTGTCGTGCCACAGGTCGACCAGCCCCTTCTCATTTCCTTTCAAGGGACAGATCTGCGTGACTACGCTATTTGGCACGAATTGGACTGAACTGGCGAACGGCAGCTGCCTGATCAGCTCAGGACCGATCTGCTTGATCTGCAGCTGCTGGCCATGCTTGATCTTGACCACGAATTCCAGATGCTCCGAAAGACTGATGGCTTCTTTGACTTCTTGGCTCAAGCGCGCGGCGTAGTTTTCCGCGGTGAGTCTCGCTTTCATGCGTTCATCATGGTTGATCGCCACATAGCCGGCCTTGCAAAAGGATAAGGTCGCGGCCAAGACTAGGGCAAAAGTTATTGTAAAAGTGAAATAATTTGGTCGTATCTGCTTGTGACTTTGTTTGTTCATATAATTTCCTCTAATTGATTATATTAGCAAGATTGTACGACCTTTGCTAGCACTTTCAAAAAGTTTTAAAACGGTGCTAATCCTTTGCTAATGCTGATCTCACAAGGCTTAGCAGGGGTCTATCCAGTCCATATATTTTGAATTATTACAAGCGCTTGATAATTGCTTTAAATATTGCAAAACGGCAAAATATCAAAAGAAAGCCAGAGGACAATAACTAGTTCGTCAGCCTATTATTGCCATTATCTTATTTTGCTCAGCTTTTGACTTCACGGCTTTTACTTAAATTGCTAAAATTGGCTCTTTTTTGAACTTTTTCCTAATTTATTTCAATATTGACCAGTTTTGGCAAGATTGGCAAGCATCAATTAAATTGAACATGCTAAGATAGAGGCAGGATAGAATAATAATTTATGATTTTGGCATAAGTGCCTCTGGAGGGAAGATCATGAAGAAGCTAAAACTATTGGCAACTGGACTGATTGCTTGTGGTGCCTTGTTGCTTGCTGCCTGCACCGCTTCAGCCAGCAGCACCCCCGTTAAGCCGGCTGAGCCTCGCAACAGAGACGGAATTCGCCTGCACAACCGGGTGACCCTGCGCAATTTTAAGAAAATCAAGATTTCATCAGCCAAAGGCAGCTCAGTCAAAGAAGTTAAGCGGCTTTTTGGCAAAGAAGCAGACTACCAGACCAAGCGCCTGGTGCTTAATAAGCAAGTCAATGCCTATACTTGGAACGACGTTGCCGGCAGCGACATCGGCTCCTGCGTCGTAATCGACTTTCTTCATGGTCACGCGGTACAAAAGACTATCACTGGTCTGCGGACCAGACGCCCCCACATCATCGATCGGGAAAGGTATGCCAAAGTGACGACAGGAACAAGCAGCAAGGATCTAGTCGAAACGCTTGGCAAGCCCAACACCGTCACCTATACCAGCCTGGACGGCAAGGTCAGTGAGACTTGGGGCTACACTTCGCAGCTGAAAGGCAGCGGTGAGGCCAAGTGCTTATTCATCCTGAAGAATAGCCAGGTTGTTGCCAAGTCACAGACGCATCTGGAATAGTGATCAACACAGCATAATTCAAAGAGAAAATAACGAAAATAAAAAACGACTCTAAAAGAGTCGTTTTTCTTTATAGCGGTGATCGGGGTCGAACCGATACGTCCGTAATGGACACCAGATTTTGAGTCTGACGCGTCTGCCAATTCCGCCACACCGCCATATTTACTTTTCAGCTCGCTTGGCTTACCAAGCTTAAGGC
>NZ_VUMX01000036.1:0-14163 GCF_009695985.1 Lactobacillus porci | reverse complement strand
AAAAACATATTGGGATACGAAGTTGCAGCCCTGTCTGTAAATTTCCATGCTGTCTGCTAAGGCTTTAGCGGCATCAGGGCTAGGCACTTTGATGTGAGCTTTAATGGTCAAAGAAATTTCCATTGGTCATGCCCCCCTTTTTTTCACTAAATATATTATAATACTAAACTGGTGAAAATGGCCACTGGAATACTAATTATCTAGAAAATCTAGAAAGGAGAAAGGCGCGCTCCCCCCCTCGATTGAAATCGAAGGTTTCCGCGTGCTACATATTTATGAACAAAAAATTATTGGATAAAGTAAATAAGCGGCGCACTTTTGCCATTATTTCCCACCCCGACGCCGGTAAGACGACGATTACGGAACAGATGCTGCTCCTTGGTGGGGTCATCAGAAGCGCCGGGACCGTTAAGGCCAGAAAGACCGGCAACTACGCTACTTCCGACTGGATGGAGATTGAAAAGAAGCGTGGGATTTCCGTTACCTCATCCGTGATGCAGTTTGAATACGAGGGCAAGCGGATCAACATTCTGGACACCCCAGGCCACCAAGACTTCTCAGAAGACACCTACCGGACCCTGATGGCAGTCGACGCCGCGGTCATGGTTATTGACTCCGCTCGCGGGATTGAGCCCCAGACCAAGAAGCTGTTCAAGGTCGTCCGCCAGCGTGGGATTCCCGTCTTCACCTTCATGAACAAGCTGGACCGGGACGGCAGAGAGCCCTTGGACCTGGTGGCTGAACTGGAAGACGTCCTGGGCATTGAAGGCGTGGCCATGAACTGGCCAATCGGCATGGGCCAGACTATGAAAGGCCTGTACGATATCGCCAACCACCGGATCGAGCTCTACCACCCGGCAGACGCCGACCACCGCTTCCTGCCGCTGAATGAGGCAGGGCGTCTGGATCCAGACCAGCCACTGGCTGATGATCCCCAATACCTGGATACCATGGATGAAATCGAGCTGCTGGAAGGGGCCGGGGCGGAATTTGACCGTGAGGCCGTTTTGGCCGGCAAGCAGACGCCGGTCTTCTTTGGCTCAGCCTTGACCAACTTTGGGGTTGAGACCTTCTTGCAGAGCTTTGTCGACCTGGCACCGGCACCAGCGGCCCACGTGGTCAATGAGACTGAGACTTTAGCGCCAGATGATGACGAGTTCTCCGGCTTCATTTTCAAGATCCAGGCCAACATGAACCCCCAGCACCGGGACCGGATTGCCTTTGTCCGCGTCTGCTCCGGTGAGTTCAGCAAGGGCTTGGACGTCACCTTGGCCAGAACCGGCAAGCCAGTCCGCCTGAACAATGCCGTTGAGTTTGAATCCAGTGCCCGCGTTCAGGTTTCTGAAGCCGTGGCCGGTGATATCGTTGGTCTCTACGATACTGGCAACTTCCAGATCGGCGACTCCATCTATGCCGGCAAGCACAAGGTTGAATTTGCCCCACTTCCGGAATTTACCCCGGAACTCTTCATGCGGGTCTCACCAAAGAACGTCATGAAGCAGAAATCCTTCCACAAGGGGATGAACCAGCTGGTGCAAGAAGGGGCCGTTCAGCTCTACCGCAACTACCAGACTGAAGACTACATCTTAGGCGCGGTTGGCCAGCTGCAGTTTGAAGTTTTCCAATACCGGATGAAGAACGAATACAATTCCGATGTTGAAATGACCTCCCTGGGCCACCGGGTTGCCCGCTGGATCGATCCAGACCAGCTGGACCCGAAGATGTCATCCAGCCGCAACCTTTTGGTCAAGGACCGCTTCGGCAACCCGCTCTTCCTTTTTGAAAATGCCTTTGCTGAGCGCTGGTTCCATGACAAGTATCCAGACGTCAAGCTGACCGAAAAGCTTTAACAGGCAAAATCAACAAACTAAAACAGCTGCCCAGGAGGCAGCTGTTTTTGCGTAAAAAAATTGCAAAACAAAACGGACCGCCTTCACGGTCCGTCTGCTGAAGAATATTGGTTAATTAGCTGCAGGGCACGTTATTTGTCGACGTGAATTTCGATTACGCGCCGCCCGCTGTCAACGGTCAATTGATAGCTGCGGTCGGTTGGCACCAGACGCTTGATGACAAATTCAATTTCTTCGACCCGAATCCGCCGGTCATGGTTTTCCAATACGATACCAATGGCGTCGCTGCTTTCAGTGAAAACAACGGAAGTATTGCCAAGAGAGTAGACCTTGACGAAAGTAGCCGCCGTCGTGTTCAGTTGGCTTTGGACCAATGAAGAATAGCTGTTGGTTACATCAATCAAATGCATAAATCTCACCCATTTCTATAGCTTCTTAATATCTTCTTAACTCAATTATAGCGCATTCAGTAAAAAAGCAAGAACCTTTTTTAGATTCTTGCTTTCTCGTATAGAATTGCTAAATGAGCTTATTTTTCGCTGTCTGTCTTGGAAGCGTCGTCCTTGTCTGGAGTAGGGTTTTCATCGCTTTCAGCTGTCTTTTCAGAGATGACGATTTGCTGGTCTTGCAAGTCAGCCAGCAGGTTCTTGGCTTCAGTGTGGTCCAGCTTGAAGTCAGCCACCTTGTCCTCGATCTCTTCTTGGATCACGCGGCGCAGCGGCCGGGCACCCATGGCTGGGTCGTAGCCTTCTTCAACCAGCTTGCCCTTGGCGGCTTCGGTCACGTCGATGTGGATGCCTTGGTCGGCAACCATGGCGTTGGTCTTGGCCAACATCAGGTTGACGATCTGCAGGAGGTTCTCCTTGGTCAATGGGTGGAACTGGATGATGTCGTCAAAACGGTTCAAGAATTCCGGCTTGAAGTACTGGCTCATCACCTTGCGGGTCTCTTCAGCCTCGTCATGGTGCTGTTCGGCACCAAAGCCGACAGTCGTGGCTTTGATGCCTTGGCCGGCGTTGGAGGTCATGATGATGATCGTGTCCTTGAAGGAAACGGTGCGGCCTTGAGAGTCAGTCAGGCGGCCGTCATCCATGATCTGCAGGAAGAGGTTCAAGACGTCAGGGTGGGCCTTTTCAACTTCGTCCAGCAGGATCAGGCTGTATGGGTTGTGGCGGACGCGCTCAGTCAGCTGGCCGGCTTCTTCGTAGCCCACGTAGCCTGGAGCTGAGCCGATCAGCTTGGAGACTGAGTATTGCTCCATGTATTCGGACATATCGAAGCGGATCATCGCGTCTTCGCTGCCGAACATCTTCAGGGCCAGCTGCTTGGCCAGCTCGGTCTTCCCGACGCCAGTCGGACCGACGAAGAGGAAGGTGCCGATTGGGCGGCCAGACTTGTTGAAGCCGATCCGGTTTCTTCTGATAGCCCGGGCAACCTTTTCCACGGCTTCGTTTTGCCCGATGACCTTTTCTTCCAGGTCGCTGGCCAGGTTGACCAGCTGGTTCTCTTCCTGCTTCTGGATTTCGCCGACTGGGATGTTGGTCTTTTCTTCGACGATCTTGTTCATGACCTTGTCAGTAATGACCGGGGTCTTGTCTGGATCGACGTTTTGGTCCTTCATCTTCTCGTATTTTTCGATCTGGTCGCGGTAGTAGGCAGCCTTTTCGTAATCTTCGCTCTTCAGGGCCTGCTGCTTCAGGTTTTCAGCCGCGTTGATCCGTTCCTGGACCTTTTCCTTGTCGATGTAAGGGATGGTCAGGTTCATCCGTGAGCCGGCCTCATCCAGCAAGTCGATGGCCTTGTCTGGCAGGAAGCGGTCCTGGATGTAGCGGGCGGACAGCTTGACTGCGGCTTCGATGGCGCCATCGGTGTAGTGCACGTGGTGGTAGTCCTCGTAGCGCTTTTGAATCCCCTTGAGGATGCGGATGGTTTCATCGATGCTTGGCTCCTTGACCTCAACCGGCTGGAAGCGCCGGGCCAGGGCAGAGTCCTTTTCAATCTCGCGGTATTCCTTGATGGTCGTGGCCCCAACCAATTGCAGCTCACCACGCGCCAGAGCCGGCTTGATGATGTTGCCAGCGTCCATGCCGCCTTCGGCATTGCCCGCCCCAACGATCTCGTGAATTTCATCGATGAAGAGGATGACGTCAGGCTGGGACTGCAGCTCCTTGATCAGCTGCTGCATTCTTTGCTCAAACTGGCCGCGGATCCCGGTCCCTTGGACCAGAGACACGACGTTCAAAGAGATGATCCGCTTGCTCTGCAGCTTGGCTGGAACTGAGCCGTCGACGATGTCTTGGGCCAGGCCTTCAACCACGGCAGTCTTACCAACGCCGGCTTCACCGATCAGGACTGGGTTGTTCTTGGTCCGGCGGTTGAGGATTTCAATTACCCGGGCGATCTCCTTGTCGCGGCCGATTACCGGGTCGATCTTGCCCTTTCTGGCCAGATCGGTCAAGTCCGTCCCAAACTGGTCAAGAATGGACTGGCCGTTCCCATTCCCCCCGTTTCCGCCCCGGCCGGGAATCTGGCTGCCGAACTGGCCGTCATTTCCTTCGTCGCTGTTCCCGTTGTTGGGGTTGCTGTTGCGATTCAATGCGTTGAAGAGGTCATCGAAATCGCCGAAAAATTCGTTGTTGTTCATATTTGTATTTCCTTGCTTGTTTCTCAATTCTTGGTAGCAGTGTTGGCACAAGTCAATTTCCTTGTTCACGCCGTTGATTTTCGTGTACAGATGGATCGAGGCTTGCCGCTGATGACAGTTTTGACACAGCATTGTAAGTACCGCCTTTCCGTATAAGCTTACGGTTTGATTATAGGGCTTAGCACTCTTAAAGGTCAAGTGCTAAGACTTGGAAAAGGTAAGTAGTTTTTGAGGCCTTTTAAAATTTTCAAATAGTTTTTAAGAATGCAAACGACTAAAAATAATTATGCAATTTACTTCCTTTTAATGTCGAATTAACAGAAAAAGCGGGAAAAACTTAGCTAATAATTGGCAATTGCGGCGATTTGGTTGTACAATGCTTGAGTGTCAAAAAGCGCTTAATTCTAAGGAGGTAAGACATATTGGATTACACCAAGATCCTGGATCAGCTGGTCTCAGGCGAGTTGCCAGAGTATAAGGTGGAAGCCGCGACTGCCTTTGACTTTCAACAGGCTCTGCGCAATTATGGCAAGAACAAGAAGATAACAGGCAAGGCCATGCGTGGGGGGACGATTATCTATACGTCCGTCGACAACAAGGCTTAAGCAAATGAAAACATTTACAAAAAATATTGTATTGCTGGAAAAAACATGTTATTCTGTAGAGGAAACGGTACATCGCTACCCGATTTTTGATTTTTAAAGGAGATAATTTACTATGGAAAAGAAAGAATTTCACATTACTGCTGAAACTGGTATCCACGCACGTCCAGCTACTTTGTTGGTACAAGCTGCTTCAAAGTTTGGTTCAGACATCAACCTTGAATACAACGGCAAGTCAGTAAACTTGAAGTCAATCATGGGTGTTATGTCACTTGGCGTTGGCCAAGGTGCAGATGTTACCATCTCTGCTGAAGGTGACGACGAAAAGGAAGCTTTGGCTGCTATTGCTGAAACTATGTCAAAAGAAGGTTTGGCTGAATAATGACTGAAACTTTAAAGGGGATCGCCGCAAGTGACGGTGTAGCTGTTGCTCCAGCCTACCTCTTGGTTGAACCAGACCTGTCCTTCGAAAAGAAGACTGTTTCAGACGTTGATGCTGAAGTAGCCCGCTTTGAAAAGGCAATTGCTGATTCAAAGGCTGAATTGGAAAACATCCGCAGCGTTGCTGTCAAGAGCCTTGGCGAAGAAGAAGCCAAGGTCTTCGATGCACACTTGCTTTTCCTGTCCGACCCAGAGTTCACTGGTCAAATCGAAAACGAAATCAAGAACTCCACTGAAAACAGTGAAGCCGCACTTGACGCCGTAGCACAAAACTTCATTACTATCTTCGAAAGCATGACCGACAACGCGTACATGCAAGAACGTGCTGCTGACGTCCGTGACGTTTCTAAGAGAATCATGGCTCACTTGCTTGGCAAGGAATTGCCAAACTTGGCAGCGATCGACCACGAAGTCGTTTTGGTTGCTGAAGACCTGACTCCTAGTGACACCGCGCAATTGAACAAGGACTACGTAAAGGGCTTTGTAACTGACTTGGGCGGCCGGACCGCTCACTCAGCCATCATGGCTCGGTCCTTGGAAATTCCTGCCGTTGTTGGTACCCAAAAGATCACCACTTCTGTCAAGAATGGGCAAATGCTGATCGCTGACGGCTTGGATGGCGTAGCCATCGTTGAGCCAACTGACGAACAAGTTGCCGAATACACCAAGAAGGGTGAAGACTTCGCCAAGCAAAAGGCTGAATGGCGCAAGCTGAAGAACGAACCATCAGTAACTGCTGATGGCAAGCGCTTCACGATCGCAGCCAACATCGGTACTCCAGACGACCTTGACGGCGTCTTGGAAAACGGTGCCGAAGCTGTCGGCTTGTTCAGAACTGAATTCTTGTACATGAACTCAAATGACTTCCCAACTGAAGAAGACCAATTTGAAGCCTACAAGAAGGTTCTGGAAGGCATGAACGGCAAGCAAGTCATCATCAGAACCATGGACATCGGTGGTGACAAGCACTTGAGCTACTGGGACCTGCCAGAAGAAATGAACCCATTCCTGGGCATTCGTGCCATCCGTCTGTCATTGAAGAACCAAGAAATCTTCCGGACCCAACTCCGGGCTTTGCTTCGTGCATCCGCATACGGCAAGCTGGGCATCATGTTCCCAATGATCGGTACTTTGGACGAATTGCACCAAGCCAAGGCTGTCCTTAAGGAAGAAAAGGATAAGCTGGTTGCCAAGGGCGTGAAGGTTGGCGACGACCTGCAAGTCGGGATGATGATCGAAGTTCCGGCTGCTGCTGTCTTGGCTGACCAATTTGCCAAGGAAGTCGACTTCTTCTCAATTGGTACCAACGACTTGATTCAATACACCATGGCTGCTGACCGTGGCAACGAACACGTTTCATACCTGTACCAACCATACAACCCATCAGTTCTGCGCTTGATCAAGCACACGATTGACTCAGCTCACGAAGCTGGCATCTGGTGCGGCATGTGTGGTGAAGCAGCTGGCGATTCAATCATGTTCCCAATCCTGCTTTCAATGGGTCTTGATGAATACTCAATGAGTGCAACTTCAGTTCTGCGCATCAGAAGCGAAATGAAGAAGCTGTCAACTGCTGACTTGGCTGACTTGGCTGACAAGGCAACCAAGGAATCCCTGACTAGCGAAGAAAACATTGCGCTGGTTAAGAAGATCATGGCTGACAAGTAAGCAATGAAAAGCGACTAGGGCTTGCCCCTGGGCGCTTTTTTTCTTGGCAAGTTAATAGGAACTTTCAAAGAATCATTAAGAAATTCCAAAGAAGTGGCAAATGCCCCTTCCTTTTTGTAAGTACGAGTGATACACTATAATTCAATCATGAATGTGTGTTCATGCAATATAGTCTTAAAGGAGCGTGGGAATATGGTTGATTTATATGTTTCTCCAAGCTGCACTTCCTGCCGCAAGGCAAAGCAATGGCTTGAAAAGCACAACATCCCTTACAAGGAAAGAAACATTATTGCGGATCCCTTGAGCAGGGACGAAATTGTCCACATCTTAAGAATGACCGAAGAAGGCACGGAGGAAATTGTGTCTACTCGCTCTAAGGCTTTTCAAGAATTGAATATCGACTTGGATGAGATCTCAATGAACGAACTGATCGACTTGATTGAAAAGAATCCAAGCCTGCTTAGAAGACCAATCATTCTTGATGACCGGAGAATGCAGGTCGGCTATAACGAAGATGAGATTCGCCGTTTCTTGCCTAGAAGCGTGCGCCGCTTGGAAATGGCCAAGGCAAAGCGCCTCGCCGACCAAGATTAGCTTGACCGAAATTAATAGTTTGGCGTTGGCTCATTCTTTTTGAATGAGCTAACGCTTTTATTTTTGGCCGGCTTTAGGTTACAATATCCATAAGCTGTTTAGCGATTAAGGAGGGATGACGATGCGAGTTGAGAAGGTAAATGACAATACGCTCCGCGTCAGCATGACCCGCGAGGACCTCAACAAGCGAGGCCTCAAGATTTTGGACCTTTTGGGCAACCGGGAACGGGTACAGGAATTCTTCCTGTCCATCCTCCGTGAGGTTGACAAGGAGCATTCTTTTGCCAGCGATGCTCCCGTAACTTTTCAAGTAATGCCGAATGATGGCGGCATCGACTTGCTGATCACTAAGATGAGGGGGGATAGCGGCGGCATGTCGGAAGAAGTGCGCCGCTTCTTTGACCCCAGCGATGGCCAAGACGATGATGATGACGCCTATGGGGAAGAGTATGAGGCTGGAGGCGATGAGCCGCGGCCTTACTTTGACTTGGATCCAAATGATGACGCCAACACGGAGATGGACCCGGTCGTCATGAAGGATTTAAACCTGGATGCCAATGACGGCGATGACGACTACTGGAATTACCAGGACCACCACTGCGTCAGGTTTGCCGATTTTGACGATCTGCTGGCTTTGGCCGACGGCCTGAAAGTCAGTGACCTGGCGTCCAGCGTCTACTATTTTAATGGCCAGTTCTACCTTAAGCTGGCCTTTATGGACGAGAACTACGAGGAGATCAAGCCGGCCGATGCTTGGGCCATTGCCAATGAGTTTGGCTACCGGGTTGAAGACGACGAGATGGACAAGGCGCAGAAATTGGGCCAGTGCATCTTCCAGCAGGACGCCTTGGGGGCCTTGCGTCGTCAGCACGCGGGCAAATGAGGCTGATGAAAGGCGAAATTTGTTTTATTATTTGATCTTTGATCGCGATTTTGTTAGATTTGAGGCACATTTATGAAACGCTTGTACAAGTCCAACAAGGACATTATGATTGCCGGCGTTTGCGCTGGGATTGCAGAATACTTTAATGTTGATCCAACCCTCATTCGGCTTTTGTGGCTGATTTTCGGCCTGACTGGCGGGACAGGGATTTTCGCCTACATCGTGGCGTCAATCATCATCCCGCGGCGGCCGGATGACTGGGAAGGCGGCAGCCACCCAAAGCGCCACTTCACGGAAAGCGACCACGAGGATGACGATATTGACATTGACGACGGCGATTAAGCTGGGTCAACCAGAGCAGAAAAAATAGCACAAAAAACGGAATTCAAGCGAATTCCGTTTTTTTGTTGCGCTTGACTTGATTCTGAATTAACCTGAAATTTTTTAAAAAAATTTCGGTAAAATTGGCTTTTTTCGGGTAATTAATCTATGGGGGATTAATTTGTATGCTGCACTTTTAAAAGATGAACTGGTGCTGGCCGTAACCGAAGCGGCCAAGGCCAGAGCTGACATGTCTTATTTAAACCGTGAGCCCTATCGCTGTCCCAATTGCCGCCAGCGGGTAATCTTAATCCTGTCGGAGCAGGCGGAGGCCTTCTTCAAGCACCTGCGCAGCTATCAAGGAAGCGCGGGCGAGCAGGCTGAACACCATACAGCCAAGATGATGCTTAAAGCGGCCCTGACGGCGGCTGGCTTTCCAGCCCAGGTAGAGGTGCCGCTGGCCGGCGGGGGCATCAGGGCGGACGTATTGGCTAATAGCGGCCTGGCCTTTGAGGTCCAGTGCGCTCCCTTGGGGCAGGCCGAGTTTGCCCACCGCCATGCCTTGTACCAAGAAGCCAGGGTCAAGGATATCTGGGTCGTGGGTCAGCGGCATTATTTGCGCGGAAAGCTGAAGCAGACCCAGCTGATCTATTTTCGCGAAAACCCGCACTGGCAGAGCTACTATCTGGAAGTCGACCCAGTCCGGGGGCTCTTGCGCCTGAAATACCAGGTTCTTCAGGAGCCCTTGACGCAGAACTTGGTCTACCGCCAGCAGGATTTCACCCTTGACGCCAAAGGGATTGCCAGCTTGTGGCACTACCGCCCGCCCAAGCTGCCTGACTTTCAGGCCGACTGCCGCCGCCAGCGGCAGTACCTGCAGGGACAAATCCAGCAGAAGACGCGCTTTGGCCTCAAAATCGCGGAAGCCATGTACTTGAAGCACTTGACTCTGGCTGACCTGCCAAGCGCGGCTTTTGCCAGCTGGCGCAAGCCAGGGGAAGCATCATGGCTGGAGCGGTATCTGGGGGCAAAATAAAGCAGCTCCAAGCTTGTGGCTAGGAGCTGCGAAGCGTTTATTGGAGGTTAGAGCAGGCGCAGGTGGCTGGAGCAGTCAGACCAGTAGAAGGCGTCATTGTCGGCCACGTCCAAGCAGGCGCTGGCTGACGGATCCGTAAAGATCTCGCGCAGGTCGTCGTAGTTGAGGTCGCCGTCCAGCAAGAGGCCGGAGTCATCGCTTTCGTCGTTGAAGACGACTGTGGATGGCAGGCTGGTAACGTTGAACTTGCTGGCTAAAGTGGAATCCTGGCTGATGAATTCGCGCAGGCAGGCGTCAGTCAGGGAATTCTTGACCTTTTCCAGATTAAGGCCCAGGTCTTGGACCAAGGTTTCGGCCAGGGCTTCGGAATAATTGGTCTTGCCATCACTCAAAGCTTCCTGCAGCTTGAAGAGGAACAGTCTGGCCCGCTTCTTGCCGTAGGCAATCTGGATGGCATAATAGAACTTCTGCACGCTCAAAGAAGCCAGGTGGTAGTTGGCCAAGTTGATGGAAGTGTTGAAGTTCCAATTGCGCTTGACCAGGTCCTGCTTCATGGCAGTCATGGTTACCAGTGGAATGTAGTTGATGCAGATGTCCAAATCGAGTTCTTCGGCAATTTTTCTAATTTGTTTTTCGAGATGGTAGCAGCTGAGCCCCAGCGGATTGATAAATAGAAAAAGTTCGAACATGTCCGACCTCCAAAAAATTATTCATCTGTTACTTTAGCAAAAGTTTTCTAGGAAAACAAAAAATAAGTTTTGGAAAGGACGCTGCGGTGACTGGATTACTTTTTAAGGGCGTGCTGGCTGGCCCGGGCGATTTTACTTAAATTATTGGCATTCTTGGCTGAAAAAGCAAATTTTTCGCTCAAGACGGCCAAAGCCCGCTTAATGGCGGCTGGATCAGGATTTTCGACTTCCAGCTCATAGTCGGAATACCCATCCGGGTAGCGGGTGTGGTCTAAAGTCAGCTCACAGTCCTCCGGCCCGTTCAAGAGGGTCCGGTGGGTCTTGGACCAGGTAAAGGCGGCAATCTTGTCCCAGTCATCTGGGTAAGTCTTCTTCAAATAGTCGCCAACGCTGCCGTCAAGCTTGAGCGCGGCATTTTGCAGGAGCTCGCGGGCCTGCGTCAAGGACAGCTCATCGTTGATTTCGATTACTTCATGGTACTTGTCCTGAACCTGCTTTTGACTTGGCACCTTGATCGTTTCCTCCGCGTGATCGGCGAAGGTGCGGATGCGCAGGGCGTTGCGGTGCGCCTTCAAAAGCTGCTTGTCCGTGTCGTAGTAGGTATTGGTCTGGCGGAAGTCCTCCTTGACCGGGTAGGCTGACTTGATGGCTTCATAGGTCTGCTTGTCCAAGGATACCTTGGCTTCGATTTCACGGTTTTTGCTCATGATTTAGAATCTCCTTTACTAGTTGTTTTCTGAATATATGTTAAAATGAATTTGTTTGATAGGGAAGGAAAATGTCTGTGATTAAAGACTGGGATACTTTTTTATGGCCATACAACCAGGCCGTCAAAGAATTAAAAGTTAAATTTAGGGCTCTCCGGCAAGGCTTTTTGACCAAAGGAGAGCATTCGCCAATTGAATTCGTGGTTGGCCGGGTCAAGACCGTGGACTCCATCAAAGAAAAGATGAAGCGCCGGGTCATTTCCCCGGACGTCATTGAAAGCGACATGCAGGATATCGCGGGCATCCGCATCATGTGCCAGTTCGTCGACGACATTTACCGGGTGGTTGACCTGATCCACCAAAGAGACGACATGGAAGTCATCGAAGAGCGGGACTACATCCAAAACGCCAAGCCTTCCGGCTACCGGTCCTACCATATGGTGGTAGCCTACACCGTCTACATGCCCGAAGGCTCCAAGCGCCTGCTGGCAGAGATTCAGATCAGAACTTTGGCCATGAACTTCTGGGCCACGGTTGAGCACACTTTGAACTACAAGTACCAGGGGGTCTACCCGGAAGATATTTCTGAGCGCTTGAAGCGGACGGCCGAAGCGGCCTACCAGCTGGACGAGGAGATGTCCTCCATCCGCAACGAAGTCAAGGAAGCGCAGAAGCTGTTTACCAAGAACAAGGGCAAGGAAAAGTCATGAAAGCTGCAATCGTCCATAATGATTACCCAACCACCCAGATCGCGGTGCGTCACTTAAAGGGACTGCTGGCCGAAAAGTCCATCATGCTGGACAAGCGCAACCCTGACCTTGTGATCTCCGTGGGCGGGGACGGGACCCTGATTTCCGCCTTTCACAAGTATCAAGACCAGCTGGACCGTGTCTGCTTTGCCGGCATTCACACGGGCCACTTGGGCTTTTATACCGACTGGCGCAACTACGACATGGAGAAGCTGGTCGATGCCCTGGTCAAACACCCGGTGGAAGAAAACGAGGTGTCTTACCCGCTTTTGTGCATGAAGGTGACCACCAAAAAGGGCGTGTTGAAGTTCCTGGCCTTGAACGAAGCAACGATCAAGCGGATCTCCAAGACCATGGAGGCTGAGGTCTGGATTGGCGGCGAGCGCTTTGAGCGCTTCAGAGGGGACGGCTTGTGCGTGTCCACGCCGACGGGATCGACGGCATATAGCAAGTCCCTGGGCGGGGCGGTCATCCACCCGCGCCTGAAGGCCCTGCAACTGACGGAGATTGCCTCCATCAACAATCTGGTCTTCCGGACCGTGGGCTCACCCGTGGTCATCGCGCCGGATGAATGGATCACCATCATCCCCCGCATCCCCGATAAGGCGGTCGTGATCGTCGACGGGAAGCGGATTGACCTCCTTGACGTGCAGAAAGTAGATTATGAGATCGCACCGGAAGAGATCAGCTTTTACCAGTATGGCCACCACCATTTCTGGGAGCGGGTCAACGATGCCTTCATTGGTGACAATTAATGCAAGTATATAAACTGATCGTGCAGAAGAATGACCCAGGCGAACTGAGTCATTTTTTGCTGAAAAAAGGCTTTTCCAGAAGAGCCGTCAACAATGCCAAGAACCGGGGCGGGATGCTGCTGGTCAACCACCACCGCCGCCACACTGGCTACCGCTTAAAGGAGGGGGACGTGGTCCACTTCCTGATGGGGCAGGAGAAGGAAAATCCGGCCCTGCGCCCATCCGACAAGCCGCTTGAGGTGGTTGCTGAAGCCAGCGACTACTTGGTCGTCAACAAGCCGGCTGGCCTCTTGTCGATCCCGTCTGGCTTTCACCATGAGGATGCCGTGATCAACCGGGTGCTCAGCTACTTCCAAAAGCAGGGGGCTGACCCCGCCTACATCAAGCCGCACATCGTGACGAGACTGGACCAGGATACTTCCGGTCTGGTTTTGCTGGGCAAGAACGCGATTGCCCATGACCGTTTCGCCAAATTGGGCAAGAACCGCTTTATCAAGCGCTACCACGCCATCGTGCACGGCAACTTCCCGGAAGACGAACTGACGGGGCTGATTGACAAGCCCTTGGCTAGGGTAGGCGAGACCGTCAAGCGGGAAGTCAACCCGAATGGGCAGAAGTCGCTGACGGCCTACCGGGTCATTGACCAGGTCCCAGGGGCCAGCTTGGTTGAGCTCAGGCTGCTGACGGGGAGAACCCACCAGATCCGGGTGCACATGATGTCGCTGGGCCACGTGCTCTTTGGGGATGACCTGTACGGGGCCAAGGACCATTTTGCCCGCCAGGCCTTGAACTGCTTCTATTTGTCTTTCCCGGACCCCTTCAGCGGGAAGAAGCAGACGATCGAGCTGCCTGACCCCAAGGACATGCAGGACTTGTGGCGAAAGCTGCAAGAACAGGCCGGAAAGTAAGCAATAAGAAAAAGTCCAGAGTCAGCTGACTCTGGACTTTTTGCATATATAATTTGTTATTGGTTCTTTTTCTTAATCTGCTTGTTTCGTCATTGAACCTCCCACGACTAAAGTCGCGGGAATCTGGGGGCCACCCAGCACATTGCATGTAAGATTGCTGACTCCAAGAAGTACTCGGAGTGCTTAGGTTAGCTTCACAGCTGCCCGGTACCGTCTCGTCTTCGTTTTGACTCGCTCAGAAGATTACGCAGGCAGGTACCGTCTAGTGCTAAGGACGATTGTTCCGTTTCGCCCGGGCTGTTTTCTACATTTTCTA
>NZ_VUMX01000035.1:0-14281 GCF_009695985.1 Lactobacillus porci | reverse complement strand
AGGCACGCCGCCAGCGTTCGTCCTGAGCCAGGATCAAACTCTCATTTTGAAAATGAGCTCTTTTTAATCTGCTCCAGATTATTGCTTGCGAATTGACTTCGCTTATTTGTTTGGATTCAAGTAAACTCGAACCCGCACACTGCGAAACTTTGTTCAGTTTTCAAAGTACCAACTTGTTGCCTGCCTTTCGGCGACGCAACGTTTTACATCTTACTCGCTTGTTAAGAATTTGTCAACAAGTTTTTTGATTTATTTTTTCGTGCCTCCGTGAGAACTTCGTGTCTCGCGCGACAACAAATATTAGTATACTAGACTTTTTCGTTACGTCAAATTTACATTTTCATTCGGTTTAGCAAGTGAACGCACGGCCGCGTTGTGACAGCAGTCTTCTTTTCTTTCCATACTTTCATAAAGTTAAGTCGGCATCATTACTATATTCTCTCCTGATAGTTCGGAATTTGTTTGAAAATGCCGTGATTTTTTCTGAAATTTTTTGTTTTTTCTTTTCTTAACACAACAATTCCCGCTTTCCCTCTTTTTAATCCATTTCTGACAAGCTTGCTTGTTCATTTGCCGACAGCGGTCTTCCGAATTTGGTCTTCAATAATTTGGACGGCGATTTGACAACGGTCAACTATTTCAGACTGATCATCACGCATTCCATGATTAATCCATTCGTATAAGGTGGCGTAAATCAAGTCAGCAGCGTTGCGGACCATCTTGTTAGAGTAATCACCAGTTTTAGAATGCTCAGCCACATAATTGCGCGTTACTCGCAAAATTGCTTCGCGGACCTTATCAGGAAGCATAATAGCAAACTCCTCTCCTTTCTTTCGGCCAGTTTGCCGGCACTGAACGTCTTTAATAAAAGAAATCGCGTGCAGGAAGTAGTTGCGATTGGCTGACATGTAGAGCAGAAGCTGGTTTAGTCCGGAATTATAGCCACCATGTTCTGGAACGAAATTGACTTCAAGCTGCTTGACCAACAGTTCCGTAACCAATTGTGGCAAACTGCCATAATAGGCATAGAAAGTCGGCCGTGACAGTTGCGCTAAAAGGCAGTAGCGTTTAACGTTCATTTTTCCTGCTTCTTCCCGACTGAATTCTTTTACTAAAACATTGCTTGCCTTCACTAGGCGTCCGTTTTCGATCATTTTTTCCTCCTCGTTTGCCAGCAGCTGGCGCTGTGTAAAGCGCTTGCGGGTTTCATGGAACAAATATAACCGAAACATGCTAGGAAAATCCACTGACAAGTCGGAGGGACAAAAGCCCTGTAAATCAACATTTTAAGATCTGCCATAAGGTTGGAAAGTCTTTAGATATTGCACTTTTCACTTGAAATGTAACAACAAAAATTTTTTATAAAAAATGCCTGCCGCTTCACGCGACAGGCATTTGCTTTGAGCTAAGACTACTTAGCTGGAGTTCTCCATTCACCGCCTTGAGCGAGTTGACGTTCGCCCAATTGGTTAACGATGACTGAGATGTGTTCTTGCGGAGCACCAGTGTCTTCTGAGATGACACGGGTTACGTCCTTCATCATCTTTTCCAGTTGTTCTGGAGTGCGGCCTTCCAACAATTCAATATGTACAAATGGCATGTTCAATACCTCCATTTTTTAGGATCTGACGTTTCTTTCTATTATACGTGCTTTTTCCTAAAAAATAGCCCATCTCTTGAAAAAAAGTCCCTCTTTCTCATTCAAAAAAGCACGCGCGGACCGAGCGTCTGCACGTGCTTCTATTCTAAAAAATTACCGGCCAAGAACTTCCTTGATTGCCTGGTCCAGCGGAGTCAAGCCGCCCAAGACTTCTTCCAAGTCGCTGCTTTCTTCAGTCAATGAGCCATCGTCAATCGGCTGCTGGAAGCTGGCATACATGGCTGCCACGTCATGGCTCAAGCCCATGCCCTCGAGCAGCTTCACGTATTCTTCTTGGCTGACCTGCTTGACCGTGACCTCTTGGCCAGTTGCCTTGCCCAGTTCTTGGGCAAGGTCCTTGTAGTCGCGCTTTGGACCAGCAAATTCGTAGACTTCCTTTGGATTTTCACTGGCCAGAACCTTGGCAGCAGCGGCAGCGTATTCTCTTTCCAAGGCCCAGCCGGCATAATTGTTGGCCCAGTAGACCTGGCTTGCCGGACCTGGCGCCAAGAAGGTCAGCTCATTTTCCAAGTACCAGTTGTTGCGCAAAAATGAGTGCTTAACGCCGCTTTCCTTGATGAGCTTTTCCGTCAGCTGGTGGTCAGCGGCCAGCCAGTTGTTGCTCTTGTCAGCCATCGGGAAACTGGTGTAGGCTACATAGCCAACGCCCGCCGCCTTCACGGCTTCAACCATGTTCTTGTGCTGGTTGTCTCTAGAAATTGCCCCGCCTGGCTGAGAAGAAATGAACAGCAGCTTGTCGATGCCGGCCAAGGCCTTGACCAAGGCGGCTTCATCACCGTAGTCTGCCACGCGGATCTCTACGCCTGCCGGCAGAAGCTTCTTCCCCTTTTCACCGTCGCGGACGATCGCCACCACGTTTTCTGCACCAACTTCATCAACCAAAGTTCTAACGGCTGTCTGACCCAATTTGCCAGTCGCCGCGGAAATCGCGTACTTCATGTTTATTCCTCCGTCTTCATTGCTTGTTAGTTTCTAATTTACAGCCATTCTAACACATGTATTTCGAAAAGCGACATGTTTTAGCAAAAAAATAAGCGGCTACTCCGGCCGCTTATTTTAAACTTACGCTCGTTTGTCTGGTCTTTCCGCTTCCGCCTGTAAGATTCCGTCAACGATGTCTTGCAGACTGATCTCACGCATCTTGGCATTGGCAGCTGCCTGAACTTCCGCATAGGCGTCAGCCAAGGTGTCCTGGATGTTGCCGCCGACGATGCAGCGGGGCTCAGTGTCCTTGTCGACGTGAAGCAGGTTGTGCTCCATGTCCACGGCACGGAAGACGTCATACATGCTGATGTCCTTGGGATCCTTGGCCAGTTCCGGCTCAGCGCTCCCCTGCTGGGTCTTCAGCAAACCGGCCTTGCGCAGGTCGGTCATCAGACTGCGGACAGTGCTTGGGTTGGTGCGGATGCTGCTTGCGATCCGCCGGCTGGACAGGTCCCCGTCATGGCAGATCACGATATACGACAGCAAATGCAAAGCATCACTCAATTTATGTGAGAACTTCACGTCAATTATCCTCCACTTTCATTCGTTTTCTAATGTTACTAGCCCCTGCCAGGAATTTCCAACTTTCCTGGCAAAAAGTTACACGTGAAACACCGGCTACTTGGGAAACTTTCCCCGCAGGAAGTCCAGCAGCTCCTGACTGCAGTTTTCCTTGAGGATCAAGAGGCCCTGGTTGCGGCTGAGCAGCAGAACGATCTCGTCTTTGGTCTCCAACATCTTGATGAAGTCGGAATACTTGTAGCTTCCGTCCCCATGGTTGGTCAGTAGCAGAACGTGATCCGGATAGAACTCGTAGCGGATGTGCTCATTCTGGCCCGCTGGCATGGCCGCGAAAGTCTTCTTCAGCTTGCGCTTGTACAGGTAGTCGATCAATAGCGGGTAGGCAATGATCGTCACGCCCAAAAAGACGGTGATTGAGTACTGCTTCAGCACGAAGGCAGCGACCCCAAGGAGAATCCAGATAGTTTCCGCGATGGCGATAATCAAGCGCCGGCTCTTCTCGGTTACCTTCATGGCCATGCGGGTGTATTCGTCAATCGTCATGGTCACGTCAGTCACGTAGGCTGGCCGGCTTGGCCGCTCAATGTGCTTGGATGGGTTGCTTTTTTTCATCTTCAGCCCTCTTTTCAACTGATTTATCTAAATTTTACTACAAATCGGCCAAGACCGGTTTTAAAAGAACCGCCCGTGTTTGTTTCACGTGTAACTTTTCGCTGCCTTTGCTATCATAAAGGACAAGATCTAAGAAATAGAAAGACGCGAAAAAATGAATGATGCACTTACCAACGCGGTCCTCGCCGGCCTTGCTGACTCCCAGTACCCGGCCAATAATTTCCTTGGGCCACGCCTTTTGACCAACAGCCAGCAGGAAACCATCTGGCAAGAATTGAAGCGGCAATTGGCCGACTGCCGCGGCTTTGCCTGGACAGTCGCCTTTATTTCCGCCGACATGCTGGCTCCTTTTAAGCTGATCATGGAAGACCTGGCCCAAGCGGGGATCTCTGGAACCTTGGTCACTGGGACCTACTTGAATTTCAACACCCCCCGCGTCTTCCGCGAGCTCCTGAAGATTAAGAACCTGACCGTCAAAGTCACCCCAGGGCCGCTCCACGCCAAAGGCTACTTGTTTGACCATGATGGCTTCCAAACCGCGGTGATTGGTTCCGCCAACTTTACCCGGTCCGCCCTGCTCGCCAACCAGGAATGGTGCCTGCGGATCAGTTCCAAGGACCAGGCCGGCTTGACCAGCAGGCTAAAAGCCGAATTCAACCGCTTGGCGCGAGACGGCCAGCCGCTGACCGAAGCTTGGATCAAAGACTATGAACTGGGCTGGCAGCCTGGCCAGCAGCACATGTTACACGTGAAACACGCTTCAAGTTCCATCAAGCCCAACCACATGCAAACCGAAGCGCTAGCGGCTCTGGACCAGCTGGTCAAAAGCGGCCAGCACCGGGCCTTGGTCGTTTCCGCGACTGGCACGGGCAAGACCTACTTGGCTGCCTTCGCGGTCCAGGCTTACCAGCCGAGACGCTTCCTCTACCTGGTCCACCGGGAGCAGATCGCCAAAAAGGCCCTGGCCTCCTTCAAGCAGATCATCGGCGGGCCAGCCAGCGACTACGCCCTTCTGTCTGGCGGCCAGCGGGCTGATCCCGCCGCCAAATACCTCTTTGCCACGGTGCAAAGCGCGGCGCGGGACCGCTTTTTGCAAGCCATGCCCAAGGACGCCTTTGACTACATCCTGATCGATGAAGCCCACCGGGCCGCGGCCCCCAGCTATCAGCGGCTCATGGGCCACTTCCAGCCTGACTTCTGGCTGGGACTGACGGCGACCCCGGAGCGGATGGACCAGCAGGACATCTACCAGCTTTTTGACTACAACCTGGCCTATGAAGTCCGCCTGCGCGATGCTTTAGCGGAAAAAATGCTCACGCCCTTCCACTACATCGGCATCCGTGACTATGAAAAAGACGGCATCACGTCCACTGACGCCAGCTCCCTGCGCTGGCTGGGAGCCAGCGAGCGCGTTGACTACATCCTCAAGGAGCTGGACTACTATGGCTATGACGGCGACCAGCCCCGGGGCCTGGTCTTTGCCAGCCGGCAGGAAGAAGCCCGCGCGCTGGCCCAAAGCTTCAGCCAGCAGGGCCACCCCGCCAGGTCCTTGACCAACCAGGACTCGCAAGCAGCGCGCCAAGACGCCGTCCAAGCCCTTGAACAGGGCCAGCTGGAATACCTGGTGACCGTTGACCTTTTTAATGAAGGCATCGACATTCCCTCGCTAAACCAGATCGTGATGCTGCGAAGCACCCAGTCAAGCACCGTCTTCATCCAGCAGCTGGGACGGGGGCTGCGCCTTTTTCCAGGGCAGACCTTCGTCACCGTGATTGACTTCATCGGCAACTACCAGCACAACTACCTGATTCCCCTGGCCTTAGCCGGGCAAAAGATCTCCAAGGACCAGCTGCGCCAGCAGCTAAGCCGCCCCGACTTCGCGGGCCTAAGCACGGTCAGCTTCAGCCGGATCGCCAGCGAGGAAATCCTGCGTTCCCTGGACAAGGTCAAGCTGGATGCCCTAAAAGAGCTCAAGGAGGCCTACCTAGAGCGCCAGCAGGAGCTGGGCCGGGTTCCCCTGCTCATGGACTTTGCCCGCGGCGGGAAAGTCTCTCCCCTGCTGTTTATCGAGAACAAAAGCCTCAAGCACTACGGCGCTTTTTTGGAAAAAATGGGCGAAGCCTGTCCCATGTCCAGCTATGAGAGCCAGGTCCTCTCCTTTATCACCCGCGAGCTGGCCACGGGCAAGCGGCCGCATGAACTGGACCTGCTCAAGGAGCTCTTCGCTTTGGCCGCGCGAGGCAAAGAAGCCCGCGTTGCCGGCAAAGCCTTGCAGAAGCGCTGGCAAGCGCTGGGCTTCTACGACAGCAGCGATTTGCGGAAGTCTTTGGCCTCCGTCCTCTCCCTGGACTTCTTTAACGTGAAATCTGGCAAGACCACGGTCAAGGACCAATATGGCGGCGAGCCCATCGTTGACTTTGAAAATAACGCTGACTATTGCCTGAATCCCAAGCTTCTGGATCCCAGTCCGGCATTTCGCCGCCTCGCCGCTGACGCGATCGCGACCGGCCTGTTTTTGGCCAAAAACTACGACGCCAGCCGCCAGTTCACCCTTTACCGCCAATACGACCGCAAGGACGTCTGCCGCCTGCTCAACTGGCCGCTTGACGTCAGTCGGCCCATGTATGGCTACCGGATCACGAACCAGGTCTGTCCCATTTTTATCACCTATAAAAAAGAAGAAATTAGTGAAGACAATAAAAAACGGCGCCGCAGCGCCGTTTATGACAACCAATTGTCCGACGGCCAGACCTTGCGCTGGTACACCCGCTCACCCAGACACCTGGATTCCGCGGAAGTCCAGGAACTTCTCTCCGGCGTTGCCATAGGGCGGCAGGCAACCCAGGTCTTAGTCTTCGTCAAGCGCAGCGACGCTTATGGCAAGCAGTTCTACTACTTAGGCGAGGCCGCGATCGTCCCTGGCTCTGCTAAAGAGGAGCTTTTGGGCGCAAAGAAGCCGGCCGTGGGCCTGGACCTGAAGCTGCGCCAGCCATTGACGCCGCGGATGTACGACCTGCTTTTCGCGGATTAAAGCAAAAAAGGAACGACTTGCATGAGTCGTTCCTTTTTCTTTTGCAAAAATAATGCTGTTTAGCGCGCCCGCTTTAAGATGCGCTTTGAAGCGTCTGCCAGGGCAAAGTACAGGATTGGAGTGCAGATTGCCGTTGAGCAGGAGTTGATCACCGTCGGCAACATGCTGGCAAATGACCCGATAAAGTCCGCCTTAATGGCCATCCCAGCCATCAGCCCTTCAATGAAGGTCGTGGCATAAGAAGTAAAGATCTTGGTCACGCCGGCGATGATGGCCAAAATAATGATGTTCTTTGGCGTGTCTTCGTACTTGAAGGCCTTGAAGACCGCTGACAAGACGGCGGCAACCACGACTACTTCCAGCATGGTCAGCCAGCTGGTAGCAGCGTAGCCGTTCAAGATGTCAAAGCCGCCCAGGCCGATGATCCCGGCCAGCATGCCGTTTCTAAAGCCCAGGTACAAGATGGCCACGGCGGTCAGGGTGTTGCCGAAGTGGATAAATGGCTTCCCAACGACGGCTGGGAGCGGAATCCGCAGCACCCAAATGCCTAAATAGATAATTGCCGCGAAGAGCCCGGTCGTAATCCAGGCCCTAAGTGAGTTTTCTTCATCTCTCATGGTAAAAGTCCTCCTCTAACACGCTTCAAACCACACATTTTTCATTTTTCCAAAAATTGGCCAAGCAGCCATGGCAGAGCCGCGGCGTAATTGGGACCAAAGCGCGGATCCTGGTCTGGCGCGGTTTTCGCGATGGACTTGGCGACAAAGGCGCCGGCCGTTTCCGCGGCCTGCTGCAGATGAAAGCCGTGCATCAGGCCAGCCATCAGGGCACTGGCGAACAAGTCGCCGGTGCCAAAATAGCTGCCAGGCACCCTTGCCTGCACGGAATCCCAGAAGCCATCCCCGCGGCTGAAGCCAAAGATCCCGATCTCAGCCGTGCCGACCGGCACCCCGGTCAAGACGACCTGGTCCAGGTCAAACTTGGCTTGCAGCAAGGACACGATTTCAAAGGCCTCCTTGCGGTCGATCCGCTCATGTTTCTCGACTGGCTGACCCAGGAGCAGCAAGGCTTCAGTCAAATTTGGCGTCAAAAGCGCCGCGTGTTGGGCCAGTTCTCCCATTCTGGCCACATAGCCCGCGTCAAAGCCGCGATACAGCTTGCCATGGTCCGCCATGGCCGGATCCAGCAGGATCAGCCGGCCGGCAAGCTTAGGCAGCTCAGTCAGCCAGACATCCAGAGCCTCTTGCCCCAAATAGCCCAGGTAGACCGCGTCAAAACTGATGTCCTGGCTGGCCCAGTGGTCCATGATCCCCGGAATTTCCGGCGACAGGTCCCGGTAGGTATTGGCCCCAAAACCGCCGGTGTGCGTGGACAAAAGTGCCGTCGGCAAAGCCGCCGTCCGCAGGCCCGCGGCTCCCAGAACCGGTAGGGCCACGGCCATGGATACTTGTCCGACGCAGGACAGGTCTTGACTGATTAAGACTGATTTCACCTTGCTCCCCCTTTCGACCACAATTGTAGCCGTAACTCATATTATAAAGACTATGAGAAATAAATTAAAGTGAAAAATAATAATGCTATTTTCAGATTTATTAAAAAGTATACCATGCTTTTTCAGCAAACAAAAAAATCAGCTGTTTCAAGCGAAACAGCTGATTTGGTTAGGAATGTGTTGTGTATGTATAAAATTCAATGTATCTCTACATTGAGGAAAGAAAAATAAAAGAAATTTGGATGTTATAGACTGGCTTTTGGATTCCGGTCTACAAGAACAAATTTTACTCGCTATTTGTGAACAAAGTGTGAACTTTTTAAAAAGAATTATTTATGAGCAAAGTTTGTATTCGCGAATGGTTATTGACTAACTTTTGGTCATGCACGACCACGAAAAAGACAGCCCAGGGGAAGGCTGCCTTCTTCGTAATGTCGTGTTGTGTTTTAAGGGAAAAGTGTGTAATAAGAAAAAATCTGGAAATTATCTAATTATGAAGTCTATCAAATTCAATTTCAAGGTTTATAGATTGAAGCTTGGCTTCGATCTATGCTGATAATCATACCGGTCACTCGTGAACAAATGATGACCACTTTCTAGCGTTTTGGTAAAGAAATGCTTAGCTCTTTTTTAACAGCTGCTTAGGCCGTCACTAATTCATAGACGTAGCTGGTCTCGTTTGGCCGGTAGACGCCGTGAAGGGTCCCCACCCGCTTGAAGCCGGACTTCTGGATCAGGTGCTGCATTGGCAGATTATCCTCGTGGGTGTCGACGCGGACGGACTTAATGTCGCTCAAGCCGCTTTGGAAGTAGTCGATCACGGCCCGGTAGAGCTGGGAAGCATAGCCGTGGCCGGTGTGGTCGGAGTGGATGGCGACCCGGTGCACGGTCACGTATTGGTCAGTATCGATCTGCCACGCCCCGTCCAGCTGGTCATAGCAGTGGTCTGGCGCCGGAATGATGGATAAGGTGCCCACCGTTTCGCCGTCGTCAGCCTTGGCCAGATAAGCGTAGCCATTGGCAATATCTTCCTTGACATGGTCCGGGTTCGGGTAGTCGCCCTGCCATTGGTCGATTCCGCGCTCCGCCAGCTGGGCGCGCCCGTCCTGGAGAATTTCCATCACCTTGTCAAAATCCGCCGCGTTTGCCTTTCTAATCTTCATCCACATGCCTTCTTTCATTACGTTAATGCCGTCTTCGGCAAAATTATGCCTTGTATTTAGACAGCCGTCTTTGATTCACAAGAGGCCAGTTTACAAGAAAAAAGCTTTTTTGACCAATGATTTGCTCAAGATGATCTTCAGAAAGTGTCTTTTTTCAAGGCGGAAATTGGCCACGTTTTACAAAACAGCGCTTACACCGCGTTTTTTAACCAGTTAGAAAACATTGTGTTAAATTTTTGTAACATTACTCTCCTATAATGAAAATTGCGATCTGCAAAAGCAGAAGGAATTTAAATACGACCAAAATTTATAATCGAAAATCTAAATTATCGGGAGCATCTGTGTCAATGAAATTCAAGTCTAGCAAATTCGTTGGAGTCCTGACAGCCGCTGCGGCGGCTGTCACCCTGTTCGCCGGCTCAGCCAGCGCGGCTGCCAAGACCAGCGTCAAGAGCCGGTCATACGGGGTTGACGTCTCCAGCTACCAATCAACCAACCTGTCATCTTACCAAAAGGCCGGCGCCCAATTCGCGATCGTCAAGGTCAGCGAAGGCATCGGCTACCGCAACCCAAACGCCAAGTCCCAAGTTGCCAGCGCCAAATCCAACGGCTTGATGCCAATGGCCTACCACTTCGCCAACTTCAGCAACAACTCATCCAGAGCCAAGAGCGAAGCCAACTACGCTATCTCCAGCGCCAAGGCTGTAAAGGTGCCTAGCGGCTCATACCTGGTCTGCGACTGGGAAACCAGCAGCGCCAACTACACTTCCGGCAGCAAGAGTTCCAACACCAGCGCCATCATCGCCTTCATGGACAAGGTCAAGGCCGCCGGCTTCCAACCTTTGCTTTACTCCGGCGCCTACCTGCTCAACAGCAACATTAACACCAACAGGGTTGTCAAGAAGTACCCTAACTCACTGTGGGTTGCTTCTTACGCCAGCGCTGGCCGGATTGACACGCCAAACTTCGCCAACTTCCCTTCAATGAATGGGGTTTTGATCTGGCAGTTTACTGAAAACTGGCGCGGCCTGAACGTCGACGGCAACATTTCCCTCCTGCCGCTGTCAATCACCTCAGCCGCAACCTCTTCAAGCAAGAAGTCAACGAGCACCAGCTCAAGCAGCTCTTCATCACAGGCCGCCGTTGCCCAAGCTCCTGTAGCCAAGACCAAGAAGCTCATCATGTCCAAGTCTTACGTCTACACTTCAGCCGGCAAGCGGACCAAGAAGTACAAGAAGGCCTACACTTACGTTTACGTGCTTGGCGGAATCGTTAAGATCGGCAAGAAGACTTTCTACAAGATCGCCACTAACCAGTACCTGCGCGTAAGCAACATTGACGGTGCCCGCTACACCCTGAAGAAGAAGGCAACCATCTACAACTCAAAGGGCAAGAAGGTCAAGAAAGTGGCCGCCCTGAAGAAGGGGTCATCAGTTGCCGTTTACGGCGGCGCCCGCAAGATCGGCAAGAAGACTTGCTACCGGATCAACAAGGGCCGCTACATCCTGAAGGGGACCTTCTAATTTTCTGATCAGGCACAGACTCCAAAAATTGGAACGAATTAAAACATGACTCCGATATTCAATCGGGGTCATGTTTTTTTCGTCCTGGTTTATCTTTCAGCCATTTGATCCACTTCTGGCATCCACAGCTCAAACACTAATTAATTTTAGAAACAAACAAAGCTCTGATTGTTACTAAAGCAGTCAGAGCTTTGTTCATGAAAAAAATTAACGGTAATACTTGGTCCCTCGACCAGCGCCAACCTTAGTCAGCAAATGCCGGTCAGTCAGCTTGCGCAAAAGGCGGCTCAAACGGCTGCTGCTAATCATTGCATTTCGATTGCATCGATTTCCGCTAATCGTCGCACTTTAATTGCAACGATTCCGCTAATCATCGCGTTTCGATTGCATCGATTTCTGCTAATCGTCGCGCTTTAATTGCAACGATTCTGCTAATCATTGCGCTTTGATTGCATCGATTATGGTCAATTGCAGCATATTGACTTAATTTTACTGGCTATTTACACAAGTCTTTAGACAGAAAACTAAAAATCATGGCTTCGAAAGTAACTGTTCCATTACATCCGACCACATTTTCATGTCCTCGTGAGGACAAGCTAACCAAAATGTCAAGACGGGAAATTCTGTCTTTAAGTACTGTATAGCTTGGACGCAACGCTTGAAAAAGAGCAAATTCATGATCTCTGAATAGCAGTTAAGATCCAGCTCAACAACTAAGTTTGTACATTCCGGCTGAACTTCAACCAAATTCCTCAGTTTCAGCAAACTTTCTGTCTGCAACATTTTTGAAGCAGAAAGTTTCCTTCGACAAACCGGATAATCAAACAGACAGTATGCAGAACCTAACTCTAAAACATCAGACACGGTTTCGCTAGACACTAAGCAAAGTGGTTTAGCCGGCATCGGCATCCGGTCTAAATGTATCGTAAGCAGAGAGTATGACTTCTTCACTGATGCCTCCTAAAAGTCAAAGGCAATGCCGGTATTGCACTTAATCGCCAGATTAGCATACTCCAGCATTTTCTCGTACACTGGACGGACCGTATCATTCATTGGCCGCTTCATCCGGTCAAGCAACCACTGACGGAAGCCAACACACTTGTCGGGCTCAAAGAAGTCATAATCGCCCCAGTCAAACATGGCATCGAACTTATCCCACATCTCAACCAAGAAGCCATCATCTTCCAAGGCCTGGGCAGTCTTTTCATCAAAGTAATACTCAACCGACGGCTCACCGTCAACAATGTGTATCTTGTATTCGTCATCGTACTTTAACGCACGATCATCTAACGCAACTGATAACCACATATTACATCTCTCCTCTCTTTTTAATTTTAAAGTGTGTCTCTTTTTCATATTTGGACGGTGTTCCGTCTAATTTGCAGAATTTTTTGGTCTTTTTGTCAAAAATACGCAAGTAGCCGGCTACCTTATCACATTTGATTTTATATCTGGTACCCTCGAAATCAAATTTCACTCCACCCTCTGTGTGAAATGACCTCTTTGGATCTCCTTTAGGTACAAAGCGATCTACAACCTCATTAACATTGACTTTGTTCTTAAGCCAATCCTGGTTCCACTTCTTTTCCCGATCTTTGCTTCTAACATACCGACGCCGATCAATATCATTTTGCGGTACAGTGACATTAACGTAATATTTTGAAACTTCTGAATACGTCGACTTTGAATCACTCATTATGCTGCTCCTCTATGACACTTAGAATGAAAATCTTCATAATAACGGTAGTCAACTCCCATCATATCCAGTTGCTCATCAACCAATTTATCATGTTGACGGGCCTTTCCATATATCAAAAGATGGCTAGGCTGTAATGACAGAATTTTGTCAGTATATCTAGATGCCTCAAAGAAATCATTCGATGATTTGCAACCAAGAAATCCAGATACACACATGACATGTCGTGGAATATTTCTAACTTACTTAAACTTCCCACACCAAAAAGAACTATGAAGTCCAAAAAATAGTAGATATTCCTACTGATTTTTACCCACAAAATCTGTCTGCGCCGTCTTTGAACTTGTTCGTGAATCTGTTCAAATTGACAACAGCCAGAAGGTCATAGACCCGCATTAATCTAGGGATGCAAAAACTAATCGAAAACCCGATGAACCTCAGTTTTAGCCATTCTTGTCAAGTAGCAAAAAACGTTAGCAAAATGCTAACGTTTTTCACCCACGAACCGAATTACTTAGTAATTAAGCTTACGATTCGTTGTTGAGCCATGGCAAATGTTGCTGTTGGTAACATTCCAACATACTCAGCATTCCGCTTTCTATAATCTAATGTGTAGAACTGCAAGGTGTTCACGTAACCGTCTATGCTTTTCATCTGAACTGGTAGAAAAAGCTGCCTAAGTTGGTTGTTAGACGCATGTGTTATCGGTGCTACTATCGTTAGACCAGAAACCTTACTGTACTTCTTTGAACTTAGAACAACAGCTGGGCGTCTTTTTCGAATTTCTTTACCCAAAGAAGGATCAAAATCAATCCAGATTATATCCTGTCGGTCTGGGATGTACGCGCTCTGGCTACCATTCATCGTCGTCATCGACATTCAATCCTCCAAATGCTTCTTCTTGTTTGCAATCAGTAAATTTCTTATCCCAATCTGGATCATTGAATGGGTTTGAACTTTCAGGAATGTAAACAATAACTCCATCTCTTCCCTTATATACGCTGTATTCCTCAGCGTCTGCAACAATATCTTTCGGAATTGTAAATACTTTAGAATTTCCAACCTGTCTTGCTTTGACTGTATTTGATAGCATTTTTGTTCCCCCTCTCTTCTTTCGTATACACTGAGTATATACTCGGCGGGTAACGCTTGCAAGCAGAAGGCTCAAGCGATGATTGAATCCAATTAATATCTACCAAAGCGTAACCGGCCACTCACTAGAACTTCACGATCTGCAAAAAGGTAATTTCACTATCCGGGAGATGGCAATTCTGACCGGCATGTCCAAAAGCACCGTCGGCCGGAAGCTAAGGGACGACTAATTTTTTTGCAAACAAATAGCTACATTAACTCACTCTGTGTTGATGTGAGATAATGTAGCTTTTTTCTTCTCTATAATATTTCTTACTGATGCGCGTCAAGTCATGTGCTCATTGCTGTTCATAACTTAGGCACTTAAACTTCCCACATCAAAAAACTATGAAGCCTTGAAAACTCAATAGTTTAGCCAGTAAATATTCAATTAAGCTGCTAGTGATGGCGATATAGCCTCTTGCATGTACTTCGGAAGGCGAGAAATGAAAGCGTTGGTGAATCTT
>NZ_VUMX01000034.1:0-15835 GCF_009695985.1 Lactobacillus porci | reverse complement strand
AACGGTCTTCAAAACAGACTGAGCCATTTGGGATCTGAGGCTGAACTTCTGTCGCAAGTCGGAGTAGAGTGCTTTGTTCAGCTTTGCCTGGCGGAGTTCAAAGTCATGCTCAAAAACATATTGGGATGCGAAGTTGCATCCCTGTCTGTAAATTTCCATGCTGTCTGCTAAGGCTTTAGCGGCATCAGAGCTAGGCGCTTTGATGTGAGTTTTAATGGTCAAAGAAATTTCCATTGGTCATGCCTCTTTTCACTAAATATATTATAATACCAAACTGGTGAAAACGGCCACTGGAATACTAATTATCTAAAGAATTTAGAAAGGAGAAAGGCGCGCTCCCCCCTCGATTGAAATCGAAGGTTTCCGCGCGCCACATATTCTATGAAAGTTGGTTTTATTGGATTAGGTAACATGGGCGGCGCGATCGCCAAGGCCGTAGCCAAGGTTGACGGCGTGGACCTGCTTTTGTCAAGCCACAACCCGGTCAAGGCCGGCAAGCTGCAGAAAGAAATTGGCGGCGAGCTGGCCAGCAATCAGGAAGTCGCCGCCAAGAGCGACGTGGTCTTTTTGGGCGTCAAGCCTTATCAAGTTGGCGCGGTCATCAGCGACTTGGGTAGCGCTGTCGACAATCATGCCCTCTGGATCTCCATGGCCACTGGCGTGGCTTTGAGTGACCTGGCCCAGCTTTTGCCAGGCCATGACCTGGTCCGCATGATGCCCAACACCCCGGTCGCCATTGGCGAAGGGATGACCAGCTTCACGGCCAAGAGCGCTGAAGGCCGTGACCTGTTCAAGCGGCTGCTGGCCAAGTCAGGCCAAGTCGTGGAAATTCCTGAAAGCCTGATGGACGCGGCTACAGCCGTGGCCGGCTGCGGACCAGCCTTCGTCTACCAGTTCATCGAAGCCATGGGTGATGCCGGCGTGCAAAACGGCCTCAGCCGCCAGGATGCCATCGAAATGGCCGCGCAAACCGTTCTTGGCAGCGCCAAGATGGTCTTGTCCACCGGCCAGCACCCCGCCCAGCTCCGCGACGCCGTCACCTCACCAGGCGGCTCAACGATCGCCGGCGTGGTTGCCCTTGAAAGAGACGGCTTCCGCTACGCCACGATCGATGCCATCAACAGCGCCTTGAAGAGAAACCAGGAATTGGGTTAAAATAAACAGGCGTATCAAAGAAAAAACAAGATCTATCGATCATCTACGTTCACAATCAAACATACACCAATATACGCGCAAAAAGAGCTCCAGCTAGATGCTGGAGCTCTTTTGCTATGGTCTCATTCAGCGGATGCCGCTGATCCAGAAATTGTAGGCCAGATACAAGGCTGCAGCTAAAAAGTCCAGCAGGCAGGCCAGCAGGATTGCCGCCAGCGGCCGGTACTTCTTGGCCAGGTAGTAGTTGGCCTCTTCAAACAGGATGAGCAGCCAGGGAATGACCAGCAGATCGCCCAGTTCCGCCTTTTTGCTCCAAGGCGCGGCCAGGGTGACCAGGGCCAGGATGCCCAGCAGCAGGTACCTGCCCTGCTTGCGGTATTTCTCGTACCATTTTTTCATGCGATGAATCCTGCCTCACTATCAAAGCGCTACATCAAGCGCTCGTCGTAAATGGCCCGCTTGCCGCCAACGTACTTTGGCCGGCGGCGGGCACAGATGATGTTTGCCTCGCCAATCTTGTCCATGGAGATCCGCAGCGGCACGACGACCGGGTGAATGTGCATCCCGATCAAAGTCCCGCCAATGTCGATTCCGGCTTCAGCGCGGGCATGAATGTCCTCAACCAAGACCGCGTCAGCCATCTTCTGGTAGGCTACGGTCGCGAAAGCCCCGCCAGCGTGGTTGGGCTGGGGAATGGCGTTGACCTGCTCCAGGTCATACTTTTCCATGGCTGCCCGCTTGACGACCAAAGCCCGGTTCAAGTGCTCGCAGCACTGCGCCGCCAGGTAGATGCCCTTGGCGTCAAGCACCTTGCTGATGCCGTTATACAAGGCTTCTGCCACGTCCGTGCTGGTATTGGTCCCGATCGTCTCCCCCAATACCTCGCTGGATGAGCAGCCAACGACAAACATTTGGCCCGCCTTGATCCGGGAAGCTTCAACGATTTCCCGGGTGGCTTTTTCCGCTTGCTTGGAAATTTCATTTAAATCCATACATAAGCCTCCATTCAAAGATAAAATTGTTTCCGTGTCTTTATTCTAATACAAATCAGCAAAAAGTCGGATAAATGCGGGCAATTTAGCATTTTCCCCGCCTGCTCCCGCGAAAAATGCTAAAATCAGGGGCAAACATCACGAAAAAAAGATCAATCTTTGGAGTAAACAATGCAAAAAGACCGAACTTTTGTCAGAATCACTTTTTACTTCGTGGTGGCCTCAATGGCCATCTCCTTATGCAGCACAGCCTGGAAGATCTTGATCGGTCACCAGGGCAAGTACAGCCTGGTCGCCGCGGAAGTGGCCGCCGGCCTCTTGCTGGTGCTCGTTCCGGCCTTCTTAAGCCGGATCTTCCGCTTCCAGCTGCCGACCTTCCTCTATTTCTTCTTTATGGCCTTCATCTACTGTGCCATCTACCTGGGAGACGCCTACCGCTTCTACTACATCCCCTACTGGGACAAGTTCCTCCACCTGATCAGCGGCGCCCTCTTGCTGGGCTTGGGCTTTGCCGTCCTGGGTCTTTTGCAGAAGCAGCCCGGCCGCCTCTCGCCCGCCTTTCTCTGCCTCTATGGGATCGCCTTTGCCGTCTTCTGCGGGGTCTTATGGGAATTCTATGAATTCAGCGTCGACAGCTTCTTTGCCATGAACCTGCAGCGCTACGCCGCCAAGGGCCGGGACCTACCCGGACGGGCAGCCTTGATGGACACTATGGGTGACCTCTTTGCTGATGCTGCCGGCAGCGCCCTCTTCAGCCTTTACGCTTACTGGCGCTTGAAAAAGGATCCCGCCTGGCTGACCAGCTTCTTCTTCAAAAAGAGCTGAAACAAGCAAATCAATCCAGTTCAAAAGCCTAAATCGTCCGCTTGACCGCGGCCAAGAGCGCTTTTTGCGACATGTCCTTATGACGGAGACTGTCAAGGACGTGCCGGTCAATCGTGCCCTTAGTCAGCAAATGGTGGATGATGACGGGCTTTTTTTGTCCCTGCCGGTAAAGGCGGCCGTTCATCTGCTGGTACTGCTCCAAACTCCAAGGCAGGGTAAACCAGACCAATGTATGACCGCCCTCTTGCAGGTTCAATCCCGCCCCCGCGCTGGCCGGCTGGACCAGCATGACCGGAAGCTTGCCGGCATTCCATTTTCTGACCATGGCCGGACTGCCGTCAAACACGACCGCCTCCTGGTCATTTTTGGCATAATAAGCCAGCAGGCGCTTGGCATCCGACTTGAAATGATAGGCCACCAGGCATGGCGAAGGCGTGTTGCTCGTGATATAGAAGCAACGCGCCAGTTTTTCGTCAAAAATCGTGTCGTAATTGACCCCATCCTCTTCATAAATGGCCCCGGTCGCCAATTGCAGCAGGCGGCCAGCCAGCACGGCAGCGTTCTCAGCCGTGATCTCCTGCCCGCCCGTCAATTGGACCAGCTGGTCTTCTTTCAGTTCCTGGTAGACCTTCCGGGCCCGCGGCGGCATTTCGACCGTGTCTTCCACTTGGGTCAGCGGCGGCAGCTTGATAGTCGAGTTCTTCATAGAGATGACGATGTCGTCGATCTTCCGGTAGATCTCCTGCTCGCTACCCGGTATGATCTTCCATTGCACTGGGTGATTGTTCACGATCATCCCCGGCTTAAAATACTTTTCCCGGTAGGCGGTGATCGATTTTTCCAGCCGCTGGCCCTGGTCCAGCAGGTAGATCTGCGACCACAGGTCTTCAAGCGAGTTTGGCGCCGGGGTGCCCGTCAGCTCAATGATCCGGTCAATCTTGGGCCGCACCCGCCGCAGCGCCTTAAACCTTTTGGCGGTGGGCGACTTAAAGGACTGGGACTCATCGATGACGACGGTCTTGAAGACCCAAGGACAGTTCTCAACCAGGTTGACGACCATTTCCCGGTTGATGAAGTACATCTGCCAATCCTTCTTCATGGCCTTTTTGACCGCGTCCTGGTAGAGCTCGCCGCGCTTTTTCGGAGTCAGGTTGCGGCCTTGCTCATCAACCACGAAGGACTGGGTCTTAAAAGGCAGTTGCCACTTGGCAAGCTCATCCTGCCAGGTCGAGCGGGCGATGGCTTTGGGCGCGATGACCAGGATGTGGCCGGACATCCCCTTTTGCCGCAGCTCCTGCAAGGCCGCCAGCGTGGTCAAGGTCTTCCCTAAGCCGATGTCCAAAAAGATCCCGCAATACGGGTGCTCAATGATGAAGTTCATCGCGTAGACCTGGTAGTCGTGCAGCGGGATCTCCGTGTCATTGACCAGCATCTTGACGTCGACCGGCTTAGGCTGAAAGGCGGCTTGGGCGGGCTGATCAGCCTGCTCCAGCACCACCCCGGTCAAGTTGAAGCCTTTTTCCGTCGTCGTCAGGTTCAAGGTGACCTCGCTTCCGGCCTTGATTTCTCCTTGGCCAAAGAGCTGCTTCAAGCGTCTGCCCTCGTTTTTGGCGACCCAGGGCAAGATGCCGGCATTGGCCTCGCCCGTAAAGAAGTTCCCAGCCTGCAAGTCCTGGGGATCAGGACGAAAAAGGGTCCTGACCGCGGCCTCGCCGGCCGTCTGCTCTGCCCCCTTGGCCAGCACGAAAGCCTGGCTGATCGTCAAAAAGGCATAAGGGCGGGCATGGACCGGCAAACCCTGCTGTTTTTCCAAAGCCTGCAGCCGGGCCAGCTCCTCGCCCATGACGAAATTGGCCAGATGGCTCTTGACCACCCGCCCGTGGACCTTGACGCTCTCTCCTGGTCTGATCTTCGTCATTGCTTGCTCCTTTCAGTCCTGATTTTTTGTCAAAATAATGCTTCCATTTAAGTATATCAAAGCTGGCAAGCAGACCCAAAAACCAGTGCCCTGCCGTGTTTTTACCACATTCGATTGCCCAAATCAAAAAACGCTCATCTAAATTAGATGAGCGTCCTAAGGCCTTTCCCAAGTTAATGTCTTAACTTACGATTCTGGCCTTTTTAAATTAATAGAAGCGGTAGTACTTCTTGGTATCCACGTGAATTGGACCATGGGTCAGGTATTCGCTGAACATCTGCACGTAGTCCTTGTCCAAGGTAAATTCGATCTTGTCCATGCTGTATTCTGGATAAAAGCCGCCGCCGTTGGCCCGGTAGTTGTTGACGGCCAGGTGGTAGACCTTGTCGTCATCCAGCGGCTGGCCATGCAAGAGCAGCTTGGTCAGGCGCTGGCCTTCTGGCTTGGAGAGATCGGCCTCGTATTCCAGCGGGTAGAAGACGTCAAAATGATACAGCTCCGGCTTTGGCTTGATGTAGCGGTCGATAAAGTGGATTGACCCGTCTGCATCCTTGCGCAGGAAGGTCGCGGTATGCTCCACGATATGGCGCAGCTGCTTGCCGGTCAGCTTGACCCGAACCAATTGGTTGGCATATGGATAGTTGAGCAGGATATCCCGCATCGTCACCGTCTTGCCAAAGCCCTTGGCCCGGTCGTTCATGACGGCCGTGGCTGAGACGTCAGCATCAGTAAAGTAGAGCTGCATCTGCTGGAGGAGGTTGATGAAGGGCGCTCCTTCGATTCTCCCCTTGTTGGCGTCGGCAATTGGCGCCGGCTCGTCCAGCTGGGCGATTGGCTGGTCCAGCCAGGCTTGGGTGGCCTGGTCCAGCGGCTTGACGATCTTGACGATCTCTGGGTCTGATTCATAGTCCTTGGTATCGATCAGTTTGCTGTCCACGCTGTTGATCTTGACCCCATCAGCGGTCTTGTCCAGGTCGAAGACGACCTCGGCAATGGCTTCGCCCCGGTAGCCTGGCTGCACGCATGGCTTGCCGTCCTTGATCACGTTCAGGCGCCGGTGCTGGTGGCCTGTCAGCATGACGTCCACCTCCGGAATCTCAGTCAGGATCCGGTAGCCTTCGTTTTCCCCGTTGTGCGGCTCAGTTGCCTTGCCCGTCTCCAAGTCGCTTTCAAAGCCGCCGTGGTAAAGGACGGCCAAGAGATCAACCTGGGGCTTGATGATCTTGGCAAAACGCTTGATCTGGTCAAAAGCCGACTTGAAATCCAGGCCCTTGATCCGGTCAGCTGCTTCCCAGTGGGGGATGTACTGGGTCGTAATTCCCAAGACGCCGACCTTGACGCCGTCCCGTTCAAGAATCACGTAGTCCCGGCCAAGGCTTGGCACCTGGGTCGCTTGGTCAAGGATGTTGCAGTTGACGAAGGGAGCCTTGTTGTTGTCCACGTAGTAGGCTTGGTAGTCCTGGCCAAAGTTGAAGTCGTGGTTGCCCAGGCAACGGACGTCATAGCCGACCGCGTTGTAGGCCGCCGTGAAGCGGGCCAGGTTGTCCAGGTTCTTGGAGCCGTGAGCATAGGCAGCCAGCGGCGACCCCTGCAGGCAGTCGCCGGCATCAGTTACGATGACGTGGTCTTCCCCCCACTTGGCCTTCTCAGACTTGATGGCACTGGCCACGCGGCTTAAGCCGAATGGCGCGTCATATTCGCCATCGTTTTGGTAGTCCGTTGGCAAAAGATAGCCGTGCGTGTCGCTAGAGTGCAAAAACACTAATTTCATTTTCCCTATTCCTCGATCCTTGCTCGAATTTTTTGCATAAAAAAAGACACCAGAAATACAGGTGTCTTTTGATTAGTCGTTATCGCTAGCGTTGTTTTCGTTCAACACTTGACGACCCTTGTAGTAGCCCTTTGGGGATACGCGGTGGCTCAAGCGGTATTCGCCAGTAGTTGCATCGTAGTGCATTGCTGGGACGCTGAGCTTCAAGTGAGCGCGACGTGAACGTTTCTTTTGCTTAGAAGTATGTCTTGCAGGAACTGCCATTTATAACTGATCTCCTTTATTGTAGAATCACGGTACCAGGTCCTTGACCTGAAATACTCAAGTAATTAAATAATACTATTGTCAAACAAATAAATCAAGGAAAACATGGGTGATTTATTTGCGGGACGCAAATTGCAGGGAAAGATAGTCCCCAATCGTCGGGAACAAGCCATAAAGCTTGGCGGCTGCCGCCAGGCTCAGCGGCAGGTTGAGCTCGCGCTTGTTGCTGCCGAAGTAGTGAACCACCTGCCAGGCCACGTCATCTGGGTCCAAAACGAATTCTTGCACGTTCTTCAGGTATTCCCCTGACTGGTCGGCAACATTGAAGAAGTTGGTGTAGACCGGGCCTGGGTTAACCGTCATCACCTTGACTCCAAATGGCTTGAGTTCCAGGCGCAAGACGTTGGAGAACTGGATGACGGCTGCCTTGGCGGCGCTGTAGGCCGCGGACTTGACCGTCGGCACCTTGCCGGCGATTGAGCCGAAGTTGACGATCTGGCCGCTTCGCTGGTCCATCATCACCCGGCCAACCAGGCGCGTCAAGTACATCAAGCCCAAGACGTCGACTTGGAACATGTTGGCCGCGTCAGCCATGTCGCTGTCCATGAAGCTGGCAAATTTCCCAAAGCCAGCCGCGTTGACCAGGTAGTCAATGTGGCTGACCGACTTGACGATTTTCTGGAAGCTGGCCTCGATTTGGTCCGCGTCCCCCAGGTCAGTCGCAAAGGCAAAGGCCTCCGAGCCGGACAGCTCTCTGGCCTCAGCCGCGATCTCGGCCAGCTTCTCCTGGCGGCGGGCCAGGAGGATCAGGGTTGCCCCTCTCCCGGCGCTTTCCAGGGCAATGGACCGGCCAATGCCGGAACTGGCCCCGGTCACCACGACAACTTTGTTGCGTAAAGAATCACTCATTTTTACTCGCTAACCTTTCATTGGAATTACAAAACAGTCTAAATCTTTGGCGAGCGTCGTCTTTGGGAAGATCTTGCGCGCTTGGCTGACCATTTGGCTGGCCAGCGGTCCCACATAGCGGGCTGAGACGTGCGTCAGGTAAAGCTGCCCTACCTGGCAGGCACGCGCTGTCTCAGCCGCTTGAACACAGGTTGAGTGGTAGTATTCACGGGCCAGCTTGCTCTCACTGGCATCGAAAGTCGCCTCGTGAACCAAGACGTCAGCCTGGTCGGCCAACTGGCGGATGGCTGGCGTTGAACGGGTATCATAGATAATCGTGACTACCCGTCCCTGCTTGGCCGGACCCAGGAAGTCCTTGCCGTTTAAGACCGTTCCATCTGCCAGGGCCACTTGTTCGCCCCTCTTTAGTTTACCAAGCAATGGCCCATTTGGCACGTGAAATTCGGCCAATTTGTCCATTAAAAGCTCGCCTGGCCGGCTGGGCTCAACTACCCTGAAGCCCCAGCTGTCGATGCGGTGGTCCAGTTTTTCGGTATAGACCTCAAACCCATTCTCGCTGAAGAGCTTGCCGCCTTTTTCAAGAGTGACGAACTTGATTGGGTAGGAGATCTTGCTTTTGGAAATCCGCAAAGCCGTCCGCACGAACTGCTCGATTCCCGCTGGCCCATAGATGGTCAACGGACCGACGTCTCCTTGAAAAGAGCGCGTCGACAAGAGGCCCGGCAGACCAAAGATGTGGTCGCCGTGGTTGTGCGAAATAAAAATCTTTGTCACTTTGCGCAAGCGGATATTGGTCCGCAGGATTTGGTGCTGGGTCGCTTCCCCGCAGTCAAAGAGCCAAATCTCATTCAGTTCGTCCAGCAGCTTCAAGGCCAGGCTGGACACGTTGCGCAGCTTTGAAGGCTGGCCCGAGCATGTTCCCAAAAATTCAAGTTCCATTTAATCCCTATTCTTCTTTTAATAAAAACTATCCGACAAAAATGTCAGATAGCTGCTTGCCTTTTTAATTCAGCCTAGCCGTTTTCGCAGATGTGCTTGACGACATAGGCACTGTAGTAGTTTTGCCCCAGATCGTTGGGGTGGGTCTTGTCCCCGTAGAACCAGTCAGGATGACTGGCTGAATGCCCGTACCAGTCGATGACCTTGAAGTTCTTGTATTTCTTGGCCTCCTGCTGGAGCTGGTCGTTGACCTGATTTTGCCAAGAGCGGGTTGGCACGTGCACGCTGATCCAGAACAGCTGGCGCTTAGGGCCAATGATCTGCATGATCTGCTTGACCTCTCCGTCAGTGAAAGGACCGTTGGTCCCCAGGCCAATCAAGACCTTTTGCTGGAGCTCGCCCTTTTGGGCATATTCCTGCAAAAGCGAAATCGCCGTGTCGGCCTGTCTGGAGACAGCCGCGTCAATGATGGCGTTGGGCATCAATTTGTGCAAAAGGTCGCTTGAAGAAGCCATTACGGAGTCGCCAACCGCCGTGACGCCAAGCTTTTGTGCGATCTGCAGGTCATTTTGAGAAATCCCGTACTTTTCAAACTCGCGGTTGACCGGCTTGGCAAACTTCTTTGACTTGGACTTGCTTTTAGCAGACTTGGCACTGGCTTGCTTCTGGCTGGCAGCCGCTTTTTGGGCCTGCTGTTTCTTCAAGTCCGCGATTGCCTTGCGGTTCATTTCCGCCTGCTTCTTGGAGTTGCTGTTGATGGTCTTAAAGAGCTGGGTATCCTTGGTATTGTCCGCCTTAACGAAAGGCGAAGCCAGAATGCCGACTGTCCCTAAGACGAAGCAAAGGGTGAAGCAAGCCGTCAGGCCGCGGGAGCGGTAATTCTTGTTGGACTTGTCCACCATGGCCTTCAAGTGCCCAGGCACGCTGGCCCAGGCAAAATCCTTGGCCGGCCGCTCAACCAGCCGGAAGGCTGCTTCGCTCACCAGCATGATCAAGGCCAATTCCGTCAGCCGGTAGGCCAGGACATGGTCCGCCAGGTTGGTCACCTTGTCTTCAAAAAAGATCATGACCGGGAACTGGTAGAGGTAGATCTCATAGCTTCTGGACCCAATCCAGTTGAAGACCGGGTTGGTCAGCAGGCCGTTCCAGATGCCGACTGGCGCCGCGATTACCGCGGCGAAGATCGTCGTCAAAATGCTGAAGAGGAACATCCCCCCGTAGTAAGGAAAGGCCGTCTGGGCGTTCATGAGCGGGCTGAACATCAACACCAGCATTCCGCCCAAAGCCGCAAACCCGGTCCAGTTCAAGATGCGGGCATCAGCCTGGTCAAAGCGGCCGTCCAGCTCCTCAAAGGGCCAGAGGAGGGCCAAGGCGGCCCCCAGGCCCAAGGAGAAGAAGCGGGTATCCGTCCCGTAGTAGATCCGGCTGGTGTCAACGCCCGGCTTAAAGAGCAGGGCCATTTCCAGGCCAGAGACAACCGACAGGCCGAGCAGAATCCAGAAGATGGTCCGCCGCTTTTTGAAGCGGCTGCACAAGACCGCCATCAGCAAAGGCCAAAGCAGGTAAAACTGCCAGTCAATGGAGATCGTCCACAAGTGCGTGAACGGAGACTCATTGTTGGCAAAGCGCTGGAAGTAGCTTTGCCCGTTGAAGATCTGCCACCAGTTATAGACGCCCAGCAGGTTGGTCAGAATGATCTGCCAGAGCTTGCTGAGCAGATTTCTCTGGAAGAGGACAATATAGGCCGCCGTTCCCCACAACACGGCGAAAAGCGGTGGATAGATCCGCTTGAAGCGTCGCTGGTAGAAGGCCTTGACGTCAAAATAGCCCTGCCTCCTGACCGCGGCCATGATCTGGTCAGTCACCAGATAGCCCGTCAAGATCAGGAAAACGGGCACGCCCAGGTAGCCGCCGCCGAAGCGGTTGGGGTCTAAGTGGTACAGGATGACCCCAATTACGGCTAAGGCACGCAGGCCAGCATAGCCAGTAATATACCTTTTTTTCATTTCTATCGCCTTTAGCTGTTTCTTTCTCTATATTTTAGATAATCTTTTCTTCTCTATCCTGGCAATCAGCTGACGAATTCGAAGCTGAAGTCCCCAATGTAGACGTCATCGCCGTCAACGGCCCCCTTGGCCCGCAGCTCGTCGTCAACGCCCAGTTTCTTCAGCTTCCGGGCCAGCCGCATTACTCCGTCTTGGTGGTCCAGATTGGTCATGGCAACCAGGCGCTCCAGTTCTTCGCCGTGGATTTCAAATTCGTGTTCGCCCAGTCTTTCGATGCTGAAGGACAGCTTCTCAGGCTTGCGGTACTTGTAGGTCTTGGTCTTGACTGGCTCTTCTGCTGCCTGCTTGGCCTCTTCCTCAGCCTGCTGCTCGGCTACTTCGGCAACCAGGCTGGCCGTAGCGGACATCAGCTGGTCCAGCCCCTGGTGGGTGACTGAGGACAGCTCATAGACCCGGCTCTTGATTCCGTGCTCGGCTAAATCCTGCTTGAACTGGGCCAGCTTCTCGTCAGCACCTGGAATGTCCATTTGGCTGGCCACGATCAGCTCGCGCTTCTTGGACAGGTCGGCTTCTGAGTAGTGGGCCAATTCGCTCAAGATGGTCTCATAGTCCTCAAAGGCATCCCGGCCATTGTTTGGATCCATGGAGACCATGTGCAGGATGACCTTGGTCCGTTCAACGTGGCGCAGGAACTGAATCCCCAGCCCAACCCCCTGGCTGGCCCCCTTGATCAGGCCTGGCAGGTCGGCCATGGAGAAGTCCCGGCCGTCTGGCAGGATGACCATGCCCAGGTTTGGCTTCAAGGTCGTGAACTGGTAGGCCGCGATCTTTGGCTTGGCCTTGGTGACGACTGACAGCAAGGTTGACTTGCCAACTGATGGGAAGCCAACCAGGCCGACGTCAGCCAGGACCTTCAATTCCAGGCGCAGGGTCCGGAATTCGCCCGGCTCGCCGTTTTCAGCAATTTCCGGCGCGGTATTGACGCTGGTGGCAAAGTGGATGTTGCCCCGGCCGCCCCGGCCGCCCTTGGCCACGACCAGTTCCTGGCCCGGCTTGACCAAGTCGCCGATCAATTCGCCCGTGAAAAAGTCATAAACCGTGGTCCCGACCGGCACTTTCAAGCGCAGGTCCTTGGCTGCCTTGCCGTATTGGGCCTTGATCCGCCCGTCTTCGCCCGGCTGGGCCTTGAACTTTCTCCGGTAGCGGAAGTCCATCAGGGTCCGCAGGCCGCTGTCAGCGACAAAAATGATGGAGCCGCCCCGGCCCCCGTCGCCGCCGGCTGGGCCGCCGTTAGGCATGAACTTTTCATGGCGGAAGGCCACCATGCCATCGCCGCCCTTGCCGGCTTGCACTTCGATTTTGGTTTGATCAACAAAAGTTGATGGTGTTGGCATAATTTAGTTACCTATTCTTTCTCTGTGTCGTAATATCGCTAATTAACAATGATAAGCTATTTTTTCCCTTAGCTAAAGGGCAATTACAGGGAAATTTTGACCGCCTGCGCTTGCGGCAGGGTCAAGCCCGCCTGGCGCAAGTCCTCAATTGAGGCTTCCTTGATCTTCTTCAAGGAGCCAAACTCCCGCAGGAGCTTGGTCCGGGTCTTGGGCCCAATGCCCTTGATTGAATCCAGCCGGCTGACCAGGGAGTTCTTGGCATGGGTCTGCCGGTGGAAGGTGATCGCGAAGCGGTGAACCTCATCCTGGATTCTGGTCATCAGGTAGAAGCCCTCGGATTTTGGATCCATCGGGATCAGCTTGAAAGGCTGGCCGTTGAACGGATCCCCGTAAAGCAGGTGATTGGTCCGGTGCTTGTCGTCCTTGACCATCCCAGCAACCGGGATGTCCAGATTGAGCTCGTTTCTGAGGACGTCCTCGCAGGCTTCAACCTGGATTTGCCCCCCGTCCATCAGGATCAGGTCCGGCAGACGCTTGTGTTCTTTAAGCAGGCGCGAGTAGCGGCGGCGGACGACCTCGCGGGTGTTGCCCACTTCGTCGGCCGCATTCTGGTGCTCGATCTCGCCCTTTAGCTTGTACTTGCGGTAGCCGGTCTTATATGGCTCCCCGTCCTTAAAGACGACCAGGGCGGACACGGGGTCAGCCCCTTGAATATGGGAGTGGTCAAAGCTTTCAATGAAGGGACCGTACTTCAAGCCCAAGGCCTGGAAGATTTCCTCCTGGGCTCCCTTGGTCTTGCGGTTGCCCAATTCCAGCAAGCGGAACTTGTCGTCCAGCTTCAGCTTGGCATTGTCTTTGGCCATCTTCATCAAGTCCGCCTTCAGCCCCCTTTGCGGGCTTCTGACGGCAAGGCCGATGGCGGCGGACAGGCTGGCGTTGTCCAAGCCCTGGGGCACTAGAACCTCTTTGGGCTTGACCCGGTTCTTTTGCCCGTAAAACTGGGCAATAAAGGACATGAACTCGTCTTCCGGATCCGTCTCGTCAGTCAAAGGAAACATGTGGGATTCACGCCTGAGCAGCTTGGCCTGGCGCAAGAAGAAGACCTGGATGGAGATCCAGGAGCGGTCGGCATAGTAGTTGAAAATGTCGCGCTGGGTGGAGTCGTTGGAGATGATCTTCTGCTTTTCCACCGTTTCCTCGATATACTTGATCTGATCGCGGATCTCAGCCGCCCGCTCAAATTCCAAGTTGGCGCTGGCCTGGACCATTTTTTCGGTCAGGCTCTTCTTGATCTCTTGGATATCTCCGTTCAAAAATTTCTTGATTTTCTTGATCTGGGCCGCATACTCAGCTTGGGGCACTTGGCGCCAGCAGGCCCCCAGGCACTGGCCCATGTGGTAGTAAAGGCATGGCCGGCCCGTATAGCCCGTGCAGTGGCGCAGGGGAAAGACCTTCTGGATGAACTTCAAAGTCGCCTGGGCGGCGTAGACGTTGGGATAAGGGCCAAAATAATATCCCTTGTCCTTGCGCACGATGGAGGTCAGCTTGGTCTGGGGGTCCCGTTCATTGGTGATTTCGATGTACGGATAGCCCGTCCCGTTTTTCAGGGCAACGTTATAGTAGGGCTGGTACTTCTTGATCAGGGTAATTTCCAGCAAAAAGGCTTCCTTATCTGAGCCGACGACGATGATGTCATAGTCGGCAATGTTCTTGACCAGCTCTGCCCGCCGCCCGACCTGGGTGCTCTTGAAATAAGAGCGGACCCGGTTCTTCAGGTTCTTGGACTTGCCCACGTAGATTACGGCGCCGTTGACGTCCTTCATCAAATAGCAGCCCGGCTTTTCTGGCAGGAGCTTGAGCTTGTTTTCGATCAATTGGCTAGCCACGGAAAATTCCCCTTCCTAATAATGTTTAATGATCACCGCAGGCAATTTTACCATGAAACTGGACGACTTTACATATTTCCGCTCTTGTAAGCGGCTTTTTTTATGGAAAAGCAAGATTTCCTGCTGACAGGGAAGGGCTTTCAAGGTTATAATGATAAAATATTATAATCTTTTATCATTATTTAAGAAAAGGTGGAAATATTGTCTATGCATCTGTTTAGAAAAGAGCATGCCCAAAACCTGCTGGCCGAAGACCAGCACTTTGAGCGCTCGCTGACGGCCAGAGACCTGATTGCCCTGGGAATTGGGGCCGTCATCGGGACTGGGATCTTCATCCTGCCAGGGACGGCCGCAGCTACTGAGGCCGGTCCGGGGATTGCCCTCTCCTTCCTGCTCGCGGCCGTGGTCTGCATCCTTTCGGCCATGTGCTACGCCGAATTTGCGTCAGCCATTCCCGTAGCCGGTTCAGCCTACTCCTATGGGAACATCGTCTATGGGGAAATCGTCGGCTGGATCCTGGGCTGGGCTCTGATCCTGGAATACATGCTGGCCGTGGCGGCTGGCGCTGCCGGCTTCTCCAGCTACTTCCAATCCTTTATCAAGCCCTTTGGCCTGCACTTGCCAGCCAGCATCTCCGGGCCAATGGACCTGGGTCACGGCGTCTACTTTGACATCGTGGCCATCTCGGCCGTCTTGATCGTCTGCTTCCTGCTCTCAAGAGGGATGCGGACCTCGGTCAAGATCAACAACGTGGCCGTCCTGGTCAAGGTAGCGATCGTCATTCTTTTCATCGTGGTCGGCTGTTTCTTTATCAAGCCAGCCAACTACCACCCCTTCCTCCCTTACAAGGTGAGCGGGGTCATCAAGGGGGCCACGACGGTCTTCTTTGCCTACCTGGGCTTTGACGCGGTTTCCGCGTCAGCGGCTGAAGTCAAGAACCCCCAGGAAAACATGCCCAAAGGGATCATCGGCACCTTGAGCATCGTGTCCATCTTGTACATGCTGGTTGCTTTAGTCTTGACCGGGATGGTCAAGTACACCAAGCTGGACGTGGCCAACCCGGTGGCCTTTGCCCTGCAGCTGGTCCACCAGGACTGGCTGGCCGAGCTCTTGTCAATCGGCATTCTGCTGGGGATGGCAACGATGATGATCACCATGATCTACTCCAGCTCCCGTCTGGTCTACGCCATGGCGCGGGATGGCCTTTTGCCCCATTTCTTTGCCAAGCTGGACGACAAGCACAACAGCCCTCAGCGGGCGCTTTGGACGGTCGGAACCATCATCGCCGTTTCCGGCGGGATTTTCTCCGTCAACCAACTGGCCAACCTGGTCAACTTCGGGACCCTTTTGGCCTTTACCTTCGTTTCCTTTGGCGTCCTTCTGCTCAGAAGAAGAAGCGACTTAAAGAACGACGGCTACAAGGTGCCAGGCTATCCAGTCGTCCCAATTCTGTCAGGCGCGGCTTCCATCTTCATGCTCTGCCACCTGTCCAAGGAAATGTGGACTGTGGCCGGAATCTGGTTCGTCATCGGCCTGCTCATCTACTTTGCCTACGGCTACTGGCACAGCCAGCTGCAGGAAAAGTAGCCAACATTTATCTGCTTTTCAATGATCTTGTTCGGATACTGGACAAGATCATTATTTTTTAGGGTTCAGTATAAAAACTTGTGTAAACGGCTGTGAGATTTAGGATGCCTTTCGGGATATTTCCATTAATCGCAGAAAGAAGTATTCATCATCTGGATACCCATAACCCTTACGTCTCTCAGTCTTGAT
>NZ_VUMX01000033.1:0-16765 GCF_009695985.1 Lactobacillus porci | reverse complement strand
AAGGGATTCCTTTCGTATTGATAGTGTTCAAATCAATTATACGGAAAAGGAGTCCCTTTTCTTATACCCAATTTTGATTTACTTTAAGGAACTGTTCATCCTTACACATAAGATTATACGGTCTCCAATTTTTGGTCATGTAAAGTGATGATTTGAGTAATCTTTTGAAAGAGATCACTCATCTAGTGTAATGTCATGATGATATCTTAATAATATTGACACGGATACTGCACATGCGTCTCTATATCAGCAGTTATAGTTCTGATTGCGCATGTTTTAAATGTCAGTATGACATTACACTAGATCAAGCATACAGCTCGCATGGCGAGGTAGAGATGTGCGTCAGACTCGAGGAGATCATAGAGATCTGCCAAGCAACTGAAAATAGCCACTTTATTTGGTTTGCACGTCTCCTAAAACGCCATTTGAGGGGGATCTACACATTTGCCAAACACGGGATATCAACTGGCAAACTTGAGGGCATTAACAATAAGATCAAGACCGAGAGACGCAAAGATTATGGGTATCCAGATGATGAATAGTTCTTTCTGCGGTTAATGGAACTATCGCGGAAGGCTTCCAAAGTCTCTCAGGCATTACACAAGTTTTTATACTGAACCTTGATTTTTGAAAAAGTCACGTAGTTCAGTAATAAAAGGGGATCGATTTTTGAAAAAGTCGCGTGGTTCAGTAATAAAAGGGGATTGATTTTTGAAAAAGTCGCTTGGCTCAGTAATAAAAGGGGATTGATTTTTGAAAAAGTCGCTTGGCTCAGTAATAAAAGGGGATCGATTTTTGAAAAAGTCGTTTGGTTCAGTAATAAAAGGGGATCGATTTTTGAAAAAATCGCTTGGCTCAGTAATAAAAGGGGATCGATTTTTGAAAAAGTCGTTTGGTTCAGTAATAAAAAGGGGGGAAGCAATAAAACATCCCCATTTTTTACGTAGCCAAGGCCAAACCGCACCAAAACATCCCCATTTTTTACGTAGCCAAGGCCAAACCGCACCAAAACATCCCCATTTTTTACGTAGCCAATGCCAAATCACACCAAAACATCCCCGCTTTTTACATAGCCAAGGCCAAATCGCACCAAAACATCCCCGCTGTTTACGTAGCCAATGCCAAATCGCACCAAAATATCCCCACTTTTTACGTAGCCAATGCCGAATCACACCAAAACATCCCTATTTTTTACGTAACCAAAGCTGAATTGCAAGCAAGCTGTCCTTCTAACTTTGTACGGCTAGTGACGACTCAGTTGCTTTAATTAACTGTAAAGTATTGGTGATCAGAGTCAAGCTTGAGACTGATCGAGCATATACGAAAAAGATCGTCAGGCCACTTGGGTGAATGACGATCTTTATTGGGCATTTACTTGTAACGAGCTGGCAGGGTAAAATACTTAGTATTATTAGTGACGTTAATTTGTGACTATACGTAAACTCTACCTTTCTTCAAGACAAAGCTTATTTTCTCTAAATTTGTTGCAGAGCAAAGCATTGTTTGCTATCGCATTACAATGGTCAAGGCCTTTGTGTCAGCTTGTCAGAAACAGCAGAGCATGCACTCTGGACTATCTCAAGATCATTTAGAAAGATCTTGAAGCTTACATCCCTGCGGCTTCTTCTTGCATGGTGTGGCAGAAAGAGAGAACCAGCGGATCGTGTTCTTCTTTCCGGCAGACCAGGCCATAGTTAAGCCCGGCTGAATAAGCCAAGCGAACGGCTTTAAGCTCACAGCAATTTTCAATTGCGACGAAGCTCGGCATCACGGTAATTCCTAAGCCGGCTTTGACCATCAGATTGACGATCTCAACATCGTTCACATAGCTGATGTCTAAATCATCAACGCCTTTGCGAATCTTTTCCTGCAGTTTAAGCTGCTCAGGCGGGCACCAGTTGTTGTCCATCAGTACTTGTCTGACAAGGTTTGAGATGGCGCAACCACGATATTGTCACCATTCTACCAAGCTGGATTTGTAAGCAAAAAAGTAGCATCTCTGCACGTTTTTTCGCGTGAGGGGATGCTGCTTTTTTGTTGAAACTTTGCTGACTTCGACAACGGCAAGCCAAATGATGCCATTATGCTTAGTGCTTTTTTCATGTTTCTTTGGTTTGACACATCGATTCTGCTTCCGGTAGAATGTTAATACTAGTTATGTATGGTAAAAAATAATAGGGAGCTTTCAATGAAAATAACTTTGCAAATATTAGCTTGCCTGGTGGCAGTTGAACATTTTTACATTATGTACTTAGAAACGATTGCGACGAGTTCCAAGAAAACCGCGGAAGTTTTTCAAATGAGCCAAGAAGAACTGACTCGTCCGTCAGTTAACGCGCTCTTTAAGAACCAAGGGGTTTACAATGGTCTCTTGGCAGTCTTGATTTTGATCGCCACTTTTGCCTTGAGCAAGATCGTTCTGCAGCTGCTCTTGGCATACGTAATCTTGGTAGCGATCTATGGGGCGATATCAAGCCAGCCGAAGATTCTGCTGATGCAGGGTGGTCTGCCAATCGTGGCTCTGATTGTCAGCTTTTTCGCGTAAGGATCACTTTTTCGATAAACGAGAATGGCTCGAGGCATAATGTCATTAAGCCAGGACATTGAACGGCGAACGCCTGTAGACACTCATCTATTCAGATGAGTGTTTTTTGCTTTTGGCAATCGAACCGCGCCAGTTGGTACTTTTCGAAAAATCCCCAACTAAACCGAAACCTGCGCAACTGCCGCCAAGGACAAAGCAGTCTTATTTCACGAGCCTTGATGGTATAATGAAGGCGAGGTGAAAATGATGAAATATGAAGCCGTCGTGTTCGATATGGACGGAACGATCTTAGATACTAGCGCCGATTTAACGACGTCTTTGAACTATGCTTTTGAAAAGACGGGACACCGGCACGATTTTACGGTTGAAGATATCAAGAACTTTTTTGGCAGCGGGGTCGTAGTGGCGATTACCCGGGCTTTGGCTTATGAAGCCGGCAGCAGCCTGGAAAGCCTGGTTGCTTTTGGCACCAAGGATGAGCAGATCCCGGAAGCCGTGACTCAAGCGGAAGTTGACCGGGTTCTGAAAGTTTTCAAGCCATATTACGCGGACCACTGCCAGATTAAGACTGGTCCTTTCCCAGGCATCCTGGAGTTGATGCAGAAACTGCGTCAGCGGGGGATCAAGCTGGCCGTCGTTTCCAACAAGCCGGATGAAGCGGTGCAGGTCTTGGTCGGGAAGCTTTTTGGCAAAGAATTCGACTTCGTCTTGGGTGAAAAAAGCGGGATTCGCCGCAAGCCAGCGCCGGACATGACCAGTGAATGCGTCAAGGTGCTGGCGGTGCCGCGTGACAAGTGCGTCTACATTGGCGACTCAGAGATCGATATCCAGACCGCGCGCAACTCAAAGATGGATGAGATTGCCGTAACCTGGGGCTTTAGAAAGGTCCCGTTCTTGAAAAAGCATGGCGCGACCGTGATCGTTGACACGGCTGAGGAACTGTATCAAGCAATTTGTGAGGAATAATCATGAAAGTTGTATATGAAGCTGACCAACAGCGGGCAGCGGTCTATGACCAAGGTCAGCTGATTGGCCAGTGCGTCTATGAAGACAAGGGTGATCACTGGATCATCACGACGACCAAGGTGGATCCGGCTTATGGCGGACAGGGTCTTGGCCGCCAGCTGGTCGACGCCGTCGTGGCTGCAGCCCGGAAGCAGGGCGTCAAGCTGCGGGCAACCTGCTCCTATGCCGTCAAGGTTCTGGCAAAGCCAGGATATAAGGATTTACATTAAAAAAGCATCCCCGCTCCGCAATTTTGCGGAATAGGGATGCTTTTGTGTTCTTATAAGTATTTTTGCGCGTCTAAAGCGAAGGGGACCAAACTTATTGACAAACAGGCCCATTGAGTAAAAAATAAGGATGTGTAATGCTCTGACAAGATGTAGGAGGAAAAATCATGGACAAGAAGCTGAAAGCCATCAGTAAAGTTTCACTTGCCTTGGCTCTGTTAGGCGCCGCGGCACCGGTAACAGTAACTGCTCCAACTGCCATGGCCGCCAAGAAGGCTGCTAAGAAGAGTACGAAAAAGACTAAAAAGGCAAAGAAGTCTAAGAAGAAGGTTGTAAAGAAGACAAACGCGCAAAAATACGCGCCAAAGGCCAAGAGCGTAACTGTCAAGGCTGGCAGCAAGCTTTCAGCCAAGAGCGTCATCGCCAACGCAAGCAAATTGCCGGCTAAGAGCAAGTATGCTTTTTCACCAAAGCCAAACTTGAAGAAGACCGGCACTTACAAGGTCAGCGTGATCGTAACTTACCCTGACAAGTCAAAAGACAAGGTCAAGAATGTCAAGATTAAGGTAACCGCGAAGAAGGCGGCTTATAACCCAGCTAAGACTACTTATGAAAAGTACAAGAAGCAAGCTGCAGAGCTAGGTTCATTAAAAGCCGCGCAAAACGACTTGAATCAAAAGAAGGCGGCTTTAGATATTGCCAACCAGGCTTATACGGATGCTGTAGCTAGCTACAATAACAAGGTTTCCGCTGCTAAGACTAAATATGATGAAGCTTCAAGTGCTTATGAAGCAGCTGGCTATGATTTTATCATGAGCAAGGCAACGGCTAATTTTTACCAAGACTCAAAAGCTGGCATGGCAAATGTAGCTGCATTGGCAAGCTACGTAAATGGTTTGGATGATTCAGTTAAAAGCTTCTTGTCGACCAGCAATTTAAAGAAAGATGTTACTTTAATCAAAGAGCTGAACAGTCTCCGAGTATCGGACAACAATTTTTCCAATCATAATGCTCTAGGGGTCGACTATGATCTCATGATCTATGCAAGCATATCTGGTTTTATCTCAGATAGCACGATGAATCATACATATTTTATGAACGCTCCTACTGAAGTGTATGCTTCCCGTGCTGAGAATTTGGCTTGGGGCTACAGTGATCCATTAACTGGTTGGTACACTGAAGAAAAGGCGATTTATGATGCTCACGGCAGTGGTGTGACTGGCCACTATACGAACTGCATGGGCGATTATGAGTATGTTGGTTTGGTTCTTGATCAAAGTACGGGAACAAGTGCGGCAGATTTTGGCAGAGACAAGATTTTAACTAGCGAATCGGGGACGCAAGTGACCGTTGATGAGTTTGAAGCTGCTCTCAATAGTTATGTTGCTTCTTATGAGTCGACTATGAACACGGCAAAGGCAGCTTATGAGCAAACCAAGGCTGATAAGTCAGAGGTCAATGCTGCGCAAGAAAATGTGAACAGCAGTAAGAAGGCATATGATGAAGCTAATGCAAAGGTGAAAAAGGTCAAGACAGTCAACCAACAATTGGCAAAGGCTTATGCGGCTTACCAGAAGTCTTTAAAAGCTGCACACAAGAAGAAATAACATTGGTGTAATGATTATAGTAAATTAGTTAAACTTGTTAAAGTATGACTCCGACATCTATTCGGGATTGTGTGCCTTAATTCTTGACGAGTATTTATATTTAGCGCTGGAATGCGTATTGGCAGCTTAAGGGACCACATTTGTTTATTGGCCGGTTATTTCAAAAAAAGTAATTTGACAAAAAACGTGCTTAAGTCAAAAATTAAAATGTGTGAATATCTAATAACAAGTGGGAGGACAAAATCATGGACAAGAAGCTGAAAGCTATCAGCAAGGTTTCGGTTGCATTGCTTGGAACAGCTGGCTTTGTTGCTGCTGCACCACAAGTAAGCGTACAAGCCGCGGCAAAATACCAAGTGTATGTTTCTAAGAAAGCTTACGTATACACATCAAAAGGAAAGAAGACTAAGAAATCATACAAGAAGAAGGCCAAGTTGACCGTCTATGGTACTAAAACGATTAAGGGGAAGAAGTACTACAGTCTTGGCAAGGGACGCTACATCCGGACCAGTGATGCAAAGAAAGCCTTCGTCCGCTACAGCTATTCCACGCAAACGAAGAAGATCACCAGAACCATCAAGCTCTATCAGCCAAAGGGTGAGAAGAAGGTGATTCAGAAGGCCTACATCAAGAGAAGCGTGAAGACGGATAACAAGACTAAGAAGAAGACCTATGGCAAGTGGAGCACCTCTTCTTGGAAGAAATATACCGTGGCCAAGGTGGAAGGGTATACTGCTAGTCGGTCAAGTATTGGTGCAGTTAAAGTTACCTATAAGCTGAAGAATCAGACTGTTAAGGTGACCTACAAGAAAAATGCTACTGCAGCTAACAACAATCCGGCATCAGATTCAAAGACGACGGATGTAAATGACAAGGGCAATTTTTTAGCAGGAAATACCAATTCAGCTTCAAATTCAAAGAACACTGGTGTAAGCGACAAAGGCAATTCTTCAGCAGGAGATACCAATTCAGCTTCAAATTCAAAGAACACTGGTGCAAGCGACAAAGGTAATTCTTCAGCAGGAAATACCAATTCAGCTTCAAATTCAAAGAACACTGGTGTAAGCGACAAAGGCAATTCTTCAACCACTAAGAACAATTCTCCTTCCGTTTCTAAGCCAAATAACAGCGGATCTAGTTCGAGTTTCTCTAATAGCTCAAGCTCAAAGAATACAATATCTGTTAAGGCCGCGAACTTTAACGTAAAGAGAAATGTTAGTGCTACGGATGGTAGTCAGAACATTGATATGTTCACTTTAAACTCCGACAGCACATTTAGCAAAAAGAAGAGTGCCGCGGCAGCGGAACTTTTTGAAGGCAGCTACTATCCAATTGTTTATCACGTATCAGCGACGACTACGGATAAGAGTGGTGTAAACTGGTATAAGATAGCCGATCCGCTGGATAACAATAGTTCTGCTTGGGTTAAGGCGGATGGATTTACGACAACCACGATTGCTGCTGGTTCAACTCGTCCGACTTATGACAAACAAGCCAAGGCTGATTATGAGAAGTACAAGAAGCTGGCTGAAGAGCTGGGTTCGTTAGAAGCCGCGCAGAATGACTTAAATCAAAAGAAGGCAGCTTTAGATAGTGCAAATCAAGCATACACGGCAGCCGAAACTAGCTACAATAACAAGGTTTCAGCTGCTAAAGCCAGTTATGATGAGGCTTCTAGTGCTTATGAAGCAGCAGGCTATGACTTTATCATGAGCAAGGCAACAGCTAACTACTATCAAGACTCAAAAACCGGCATGGCAAACGTTGCCGTATTGTCAGGCTATGTAAATGGCTTGGATGATTCAGTTAAGAGCTTCTTGTCGACTAGCAATTTAAAGAAAGATGTTACTTTGATCAAGGAACTTAACAGCTTCCGTGCATCAGACAATAATTTTTCTAATCATAATGCTTTAGGCGTTGACTATGACCTTATGGTCTATGCAAGCATAGCCGGTATTATCTCAAATAGCACGCTGGATCATACATATTTCATGAACAATCCAGAGAATGTGGATGTATCTAATGCAGAGAACTTAGCATGGGGCTACAGTGATCCATTAGATGGCTGGTATACTGAAGAAAAAGCAATTTATGACGCGCATGGCAGTGGCATAACTGGCCACTATACGAACTGCATGGGCGATTATGACTATGTTGGTCTGGTGCTTGATCAGAATTCGAAAACAAGCGCGGCAGACTTCAACAGAAATAGAGACTCGAGTACTCAAGTGACTGTTGATGAGTTTGAAACTGCGCTTAACAGTTATGTTGCGTCTTACGAGTCGCCTATGAATACGGCAAAGTCCAACTACGAACAAGCACAAGCTGACAAATCAGAGGTCAATGCTGCTCAAGAGAATGTAAATAGCAGTAAAAAGGCTTATGATGAGGCCAATGCTAAAGTAGAAAAGATCAAGACAGTCAATCAGCAAGTGGAAAAGGCTTATAAAGCTTACAAGGACTCTTGGAAAGTCCCAAGTGAGAAGTAATTACAGTAGTGTAATTATTAGGGAGATTAGTTAAGCTTGTTAAAGTATGAATCTGATATATATCCGGGTTCATACTTTTTTGCTATTTCTAGATATTTGCTAATTTGGTTATAATCGGCGCTGGAACAAGCTTTGAGACTATTGAAATGGTCTGCATACAATAGATGATCTTTTTGTAAAAAAGTAATTTGACAAATAGACCGTTTGAGTCAAAAATTAAAATGTGTAATCATCTAATAATATGTGAGAGGAAAAAATTATGGGTAAAAAGCTGAAAGCCATCAGTAAAGTTTCTGTTGCCTTGGCACTTTTAGGCGCTGCTGTACCTGCAGTAGAAGCAACTCCAACTGCTATGGCAGCTAAGAAGAGTACTAAGAAGGCGAAGAAAGCCAAAAAGAGTACCAAGAAGAAGTCGACTAAGAAAGTAGCTAAAAAGACTAGTAAGAAGAAAGCTACTAAGAAGCCGGTTAAGAAGGTTGCTAAAAAGAAGGTAGTCAAGAAGACCGCAAAGAAGGCTGCTACAAAGAAGACTACTAGCAAGAAGACTGCCAAAAAGGTGGTAAAGAAGACAACCACCAAGAAGCCAGTGACGAAGGTTGTCAAGAAAGCCACCACTAAGAAACCCGCTCAGACGGTTATTAAGCGTCTGACTATGGCAGACAAGTACCAACCACAGGTTAAGAGCGGTACAGTTAAAGTAGATTGGGGAGCGAGTCTTACATCTAATTTAGATGGTTATCGTCCAGAAGAGTTTATTACTAATAAATCTTCTTTACCGTCAACTGTTGACTATGATTACTTAGATAAAGTTGATACTCAGAAAGGTGGCAGCTACACGACTAGAATTCAAGCAACGTATAGTGACGGATCAAAGGAAGTAGTTGGTTCAGTAACTTTTGTGGTTCCGACTACTGATGTTGATAAGTATCAGCCGACTGTTCATGATGTAACACTTGAGTACGGTGCAGATGATTCACTTGAGTACGGTGCAGATTATTCAATCCGTAAGGATCTTATCACTAATCCAGCAGGATACTTCCCAAATGACCCAATCTTTTCACAATTTAAGTGGTCATCTGATAGAACACAGTTTGACTTACAAACAGATTCAGAAAATTCATTCTCCGTTAGGGAGCCAGGGACTTATACGGTACACGTTAAGGTAACTTATCCAGACAGATCTTATGAAGATACTAACAAATTTAAGATTACAGTGTTACCGTCACAAGCTGAAACGATTAAGGTTGCACCAAAAGCTTCAAGTTTTACGGTTTCTTCATCCTCAGCTTTGGAATATCATGATGATGATTTAGGGGATACATTAGTTGATCCAAGTTTCTTTTTGACTAATGCTTCCTCATTACCTAAGGGTACTGTAGTACGCTTCAATGGCTCTTTGGACTCTACAGATACATTGGATCCAGGGAAGTATGAAGACTACTTAACTATCAACTTCCCAGATGGAAGTTACTACGACACTGCCACCTTCACTGTCAATGTAAAATAATCAAAATAATCCAGCCTACATTCAGGCTGGATTATTTTTATCCCACAAATCCCGGCGTCCCACATTTCCTCAACAAATCGGGTAAAATAGCTTTAGACGCAATAACGTATTTACAAAAAGAGGGAGCTTGACCATGCAAAAATCAGCAATCACTAAACTCAAGAAAATCGGCCTGTCAGAGGAGTCGATAGATTTCCTTCTCCAGTTCTATACTGGCGGGGTTAATGCATACGGGATCATCTCTCTTGAGGATCTGTACGGCTTGTACAAAGACATCAAAAGGCAGAACCAGGACTACCCGGAAATTACATTTGAGCAATTCCTCACTTTCGGCGAAATCACAGGCAGTAAATTGCTTGAGCATTACGCTATTTTTAGTCCAGAAATCATAAACAAGTACTGCAATGATTCTGGCATCCCCTTAACCAGCCCACTTTTGGTTCATGAAAGTGTCGCCTGGAAAGAAGACAGTATTCATGAAATCTGGTACCTCTATATGGAACTCTGCGAATTCAGCAGCAAGTTTTATTTAACTCCTGACGACCTTCGCGACTTTGCCGAGCACCAAGAAACAGTTGACGATCGCGCTTTTCAAAAAGTTCTGGCAGAGCTGAAGGCCTTTGGCAAACCGCTTGATGAAGTAGAAAGTCAGATCTATCCAAACGACACTGGCCTAAACGAAATCACCAAGTTAGTGACCTATGCCTACCAAACCAGCCCAGGTAATTTGGAGGCAGCTTCAGCAGAATTTGAAAATCTCTCCTTATTCTACCGGCTTGACTATGGCAAGCACACTTTCCAAGAAATCTGCACGCTGATGAAGCGGGCACTTTACGACCTCCCTTGCTGGGGCCTTGGCGGCTACACTTATGGAAAGATGATGGGGATCCCTAAGGAAGACATCACTGAGAATGAATATTTTGACGATTCTTTCTATAAAGATGATGACGACCTTTTCGATTTAGCCGAAGACGATATCTCAACTGATTCCAGTCAGCAACTTGGCCAGTTGCTTTTGGACCTAGCCAGTGATACCCACCCACATGCCGCAATGCGCAAAAAAGCCAGCTACCCAAAGCGCCTGCTCGACAAGACCATGAAGAAGCGTTATGCTGACGCTGGCTTTGACACCGATAAGCTGGACTTCTTGCACAAATTCTTCCAAGCAGCTGTCAACCTCTACGGCGTAATCGAACTTGCTGACCTTGCCCAAATCTACGGAGATATTAAGGACAAAAATCATTACCCTGACATCAGCGACGATGAATTCATCGCATTTGCTGAACTGGTTCGCCGGGAAAAAGTACCCTACTATGTTTTCGAACAACATGAGCTTTTAAAAAACGGGATCGACTTCGAATTTGGACGGATACTTGTGAATGAAGACCTGCTAGGTCCAGATGGCTTAAAAGCACTGGAAGGCGTCTATAATGTCTACTTCAGCGAATACGCAAGTGAGTACTGGGAGCCAGAAGACATGCTGGCTTATTCCGGTCACCAGCAGGAGAAAGAAGAGCTGGACATGCTGGCCTACTTTACCCAATTAGGGAGCAGGGATGCCAAGATTGTCAGCCTGGAAAGCAAAGACTTGGCCAGAAAGATCGTTGACCACTTCCTCTGGACTAGCAAGGGCGGACTTGAAGATGCTGACCCAATTCCTAAAGAGGAGTTCCGCCAGCTGCTGGCTAATGGCGGCAAGCCACTTAACAAAGAGGTTGAAGATAATATTTTAGAACTGATCCGCAGCTATGACAAGAACCGGCACGTCTATGTCCTCAAGGGTTGGACAACTGATGAGTGGAAGTCCAAGCCAGAAATCCATGGCGAGCAAGTACAAAGAGTCAAAGCCATGCAGGCTCTTCTGGACATGATAAAAAAGCACAAAGATCACGAATAAACCTAATCCAGTCCACTTTCGGGCTGGATTATTATTTTGCTAACTTTTTGTAATAAAAAAGCTTGACTTTCTTTTGTCAAGCTTGTATTCTTATAATTAACAACTTACAAAAAGAAAGCAAACGAGGTAAAAACAATGAAGGTAACAATTTTTGGCAAGGGCAACATGGGGCAATCAATCGGCAAGAACTTTGAACTGGCCGGCAATCAAGTGGAATACTTTGGTAGTAGCGACAGGGCAGAAAAGCTTGGCGACCTGGTAATCATGGCTGTGCCATTCGGTGCTTTGGAAAGCATTGCTAACCAATACAAGGACGAGCTGAAGGGCAAGATCGTCATCGACATCAGCAACCCGCTGAACTTCGACACTTGGGACGAATTGGTCGTGCCAGCTGACTCATCCGCGGCGCAATTGCTCCAGTCCTGGCTGCCTGACTCCAAGGTAGTCAAGGGCTTCAACACGACTTTTGCCGCAACTCTGCAAAGCGGAAAAATTGGCGACCTGCCAACCACGGTTCTTCTGGCCGGTGATGACCAGGAGGCTAAGGGGACCATCAAGGAAGCCTTAGCTGGCAGTCCTTTACGGGTATTTGATGCCGGCGCCTTGAAGCGGGCCAGAGAACTGGAAGCAACTGGTTTCCTGCAAATGACCCTGGCGGCCAGCGAACAAATTGCCTGGACTGGCGGCTTCGGCATCGTTGAATAAGCAAAAAAGAGTGGGTTCAACGAACTCACTCTTTTCTTGTACCCAAATTTTTGAAAATAGAGATACTTATCGGATAAAACTTTATCAGATTAAACTAGTCCTGGTCATCCGGAAAACGCATCCCCCATTGGCCTCTAACCGCCGTCAAAATGTGCATCACTTCCCGGGAGGTCTGCAGTTCGCCATCGTCATGGCCCTGCTCTACATACCGCTGCATGTCGGCCACTTCATAGTCCAGAGCCAGACCACTTTCCCCAGTCGTGATCGTCTCTTTGCGTTCTTCATGAGCTGAGGCGGTATAGGTTACTTCCGCCTGCATGGCCCGCGGGTAGTTGCTGATCTCGACATAGCCCTTAGTCCCGGAAATGACGCCCCGTTTTGGCTGCTTGGCCCGCATCGACAGAGCCATCACGGCCAACTGCTGGCGGTCGTTTTTCAAAATAATGCCGGACTGTTCGTCCACGCCCGTTTCAAAAAACTTCACCGTCGTCAAAATATTGTTAGGCATCTCATCCAGGAAGGTCCGGGCAAAAGCCGTAGCGTAGCCGCCGATATCTAAGAGCCCGCCGCCAGCCAGTTCTTTTGAGAAGAAACGGTTGGCCGGATCATAATCCTTCAAACTGCCAAAGTTGACTTGCACCAGCTGGATCTGGCCCAATTTGCCAGAAGCGATCAGCTCCTTGACCTTGCGGTAAAGCGGCATGTGGTAGAGGGTAAAGCCTTCTGTTAAAATCAAATTCTTTTCTTTAGCCAGGCTGGCCAGGTCTTCAAGCTGCTTTTCGTTAATCGTGATCGCTTTTTCGCAAAAAACATGCTTGCCAGCCAACAGTGCCTGCTTAGCATATTGGTAGTGGAAGTTATGCGGGGTGGCAATATAAACGATATCCAGGTTGGGATCCTTGATCATCTCATCTGGGTCAGTATAAAGATGCTTGATTCCCTTTTCCTGACCAAAAGCTTCCAAAGCCTCTTTATGAGGGTTGGCGGCAGCGTAGACTTTGCCGTTGACCCTCTTTAATGCGTCAGCCATTTCTCCGGCAATCCAGCCAGTCCCGATAATTCCCCAATTGTATTTAGTCATGATTTTCTCCTTTTCCAATTTCAACTGCTTGTCCATTTTGAACGGTGATGACGGAAGTAACTTCTCCTGCAAAAAGCGACGAGGCAACAACGCCATTAAAGGCAAGCAGTTGCTGGTTTACTTCTTCGATCTTGTCCCAATTTTCCGCGTATAGATCAACTAGCTTGTTGCCCAAAATTGATTCGTTTTTCCGGACACTGGCCTTTAAAGCCAAGCCTTTAGCAAACCTAAGCAAGGATTTAACAGCTGGAGCAGCTACTTCAAGGCAGAGCTGGATTTCTGCGTCGAGCTTTTCTCTTAGCCGGCCTTCTGGCAAAAGAAGGATATATTCATCAGCCTCTTGCGCGGCGATTTTTTCAAAAAGATGGATGCCACCCTTGCTCTTGAGTGCCCTTAAGGAAAAATCAACGCTGTCTGCTCCGTCAAAGGCCAGGTCAAGCTGGTCTGCTTCTTCTGCTGGCTTAATTGCCAGGCCGAGGCTGTCCCCTAACTGCCGGGTAGCCGGGGCAGGGGAGTAGAGGTCAAGGGCTAGCTTGGCCTTGGCGATTGCCCGGGTCAAGTCACCCGTCTCAAGCTTGGCATCCCTGAACCAGGATGATGTCTCCCAAGCCCTGGACCAGATCGCGGCTAGTAAAGAAGACGAAATCGACCGGACTATTCGCCGCTTGCCAGCTGCTACTCTGAAAGAAGTCCTGGATCTCTTGGAAAATAGCCGCTTGATCCAAGTCGCGGCTGAAGGGGACACCTATCCAGTTGCTGAAGACGCGGTCTACAAGCTGAACCAATTGGGCTTATTGGCTATTTCCAGTCCGACCATGGAAACGGTGATCGGCCAGACCATGAATATGAGCAGCAGCGACTGCCTTTGGCTGATTTCCAACTCTGGTGAATCATCTGGCTTGTTAAAACTGGCTGATTTGGCCAAGGAAAAAGGCATCAAGGTCGTAGCCATGACCAACCGGCCAGACTCGCCCTTAGTTGCTAAGAGCGACTACCATCTGACAACTGCAATTGGCCAGACGGTCTTGCAGGAAGAATACCTCTTTTCCCGCCTGGCATCATCGTCTTTGGTTGAAGCAATCTTCCTCTTGCTTTTAAATCGGGACAAAAAGCGTCTGTCCCACATCCAGGCCCATGAAAAGCTGATCGCTGACCGGAAGGTATAAGGGTATCTTTTGGCGCGATTTGCTGGAGACATCCCCACGGGGTAATCGTCATAGGGCTGATTTACCTGGTCATGGCTGGAAATATTGTAAGAACTAAAAAGGGCTCTTTAAGGCAAAATAAATACCCGCTGGCTTGTTTTTAGCAAGCTGGCGGGTATTTTTTAGTCACCCTTGTTAGGCATAACATCTTGAGTAGCAACTGACAGTTCTGTATAATTCATAGTAAGAAGGGCCCCTGTGTTTTTGTCGTTATTAACATTGTAAGGGACAACCCTTCTTTTTTATTGCCTATTTTCTATTTACACAAGAATTTGTACTGAACCTTTTTTCTCCCAAAATCCCAGACCGAAATATTGTCTCTGGCAATTCAAGTTTCGACATTTCACCTCTCAAATCCGGTAAAATAGAAGCAGTTAGTAGACACAAATTTTTTGAGAGGAATATACGATGAAGGATCCAATAATCACGAAAATACAGCGTGAAACTGGTGCTTCATATGAGCAGCTTGCTTTTCTCATGGAAGTCTTTGCCGGTGCGGCAAATCTTTATGGCATTATCCGCATCGATGACCTGTATGGCATTTACCAAGATATCGAGCGGCAAAATTTTGACTATCCGGGAATCAGCTTGGAACAGTTTGCTAAATTCAGCAATAATGTTGACTCAGTCGACAATCGCTTTGTAGTCATTGATCAGCGCGTCTTTAACAAGTTCATCACCAATTCTGGCCAAAAGCTGGAATTTCCTTTGCTGGTTAATAAAGAAATCGTGGAAGAAGAGTTCAAGTCAAAGGATATCTGGCACATGTACCGCGATATTTGCGAATTCAGCCACAAATTTTACCTGACGCCGCCAGACCTGCGGGACTTTGCCGATCCAGAAGTAAGCGCGGAAGACCGGGCATTTAGAAACTGCTTGTCGAAGCTGAAAATTGACGGCCTGACTTTGAACAAAATCGGCGGGCTGATTACCGATGACCGCTCAGGCTTGCAATATATCACGGCCCGGGTGACTTTGATGTACCAGCTCAGTCCAGGGAATTTGGACGCCGCTAGCTCAGAGCTGCGCCAGATTGCCAATTTCTTCGAGATGGATTTTGGCAAATATACTTTTGACCAAGTGGATGCCTTGATGAAAAAGAGCTTGTGTGACAAGCCATGCTGGGGCTTGGGCGGCTACACATGCGTTGAGTTGCTGGGCATCAACAAGGACGATATTGTCGTGGATGACCACGGATTGGACGAGGAAGACGACCCATTGGCCTTCATCCTGGATGCTGAACGACTGCCAGACTATGTTAAGGATGAGGAAGACCGCAAGCTCGTCGTCAAGTACCTGAAGCGCCTGAAGCGCAGCAAAGCTGCCAATAGCGATGGATGCTACTCGTTGAGTGATTTCGTGCAAATGCTGAATAGTTCTCCAGCAGACCAGGAAAAGACTGTCAGCCGGGTTGCCTATCCTAAACGCTTGCTGGACAAGACTATGAAGAAGCGCTATGGGGATGCGGGATTTGAAGGGGAGAAGCTGGATTTTTTGCATCAACTTTTCCAAGCAGCCATCAACCTCTACGGGGTAATCACTTTGCAGAAGCTCATCGAGATCTACAAGAAATTGCAGGTCAAAAACAACTACCCTGAAGTCAGCGACCAAGAATTTGCCAAGTTCGCGGAACTGGTGCGCCGTGAGCAGGTGCCATACTATGTGTTTGAGCAGCACGAGCTCTTCCGCAGCCGGGAAAATGCTGATTTTGCCCGGATCTTGGTCAATGAAGACGTGCTGGGACCAGCAGGTCACTTACTGGACGGCGTCTACAATATCTACTGGAGCGAATATGTCAAGGAATACTGGATTCCGGATGATCTCCTGGCTTTCACTAGCCCTCAGCTGGCAAAAGAAAAGCAGAACCTATTGGCTTACTTGACCAAGCTGGGCTGCCCAAACGGCGAGAAAGTCAGTCCTGAAAGCAAGCGTCTGGCCCAGAAGATCGTGGATTATTTAGTTTGGTCTGGCAACGTAATGCATGATGATTTTGAACCAGTTGTTGAGAAAAATTTCTCCCAACTCCTAGATAATGGCAAGCGAGAGGTTAATGACAAAATTAAAAAGCAACTCGCGCAGCGGATCCACAATTACGAAAGCAATCGTCATGCTTACATGCTCAAAGGCTGGAAGGATTCAGACCTGCAGGAGCATCCAGAGCTGGATGGTGAAACGATTGAAAAGTATCGAGTCATGACCTTGATCGCAGACTTGATAAATCCAGACCGTGCAGCTGATTGAGAGCACAATTTTGATGAGTCGTCTTGATGACGACTTTTTCTTTGCAATTTTTCACAAGTACAGACTATTTTTTGGCAAAAAATTATTAGTCAAATTTCCGCCATCTTTATTTCCCACATTAATGTAAAATACTTAAACTTCCCACTTGCAAAAGTGGGCTTGTACCTTGAAAATTCAATAGTTTAGCCAATAAAAAAGCACAAGGCCTTTGTTCGCTTGATATAATTTAGTCAACCACAACATCATCAATATCAAA
>NZ_VUMX01000032.1:0-17023 GCF_009695985.1 Lactobacillus porci | reverse complement strand
TTCGTTTGATATTGATGATGTTGTAGTTGAATTATATCAAGCGAACAAAGGCCTTGTGCTTTTTTATTGGCTAAACTATTGAATTTTCAAGGTACAAGCCCACTTTTGTAAGTGGGAAGTTTAAGTATTAACAAAATCTCATGAACTATCAAAAAATAGGTTGGTTTTACTAAAAATGAGTTAAAATGATATAGTTAAGTGTTGTCAATCTATCAAGGGAAAGGTAACTGTATGTCAGAAAAGAAATACAATACTAAGCTTTCAAGCTTAGGCATCCTGGCATCAGCCTTTACGGCTTCACTGCTTTTAGGGGCAGGCACCGTACATGCTGATACTAATAAAGATGCAAATGCTAATGTAAACCAAGCACAAGCAGCGGTTAATTCTCAAGCTGCTACTACCACTACTGGTACGGCTGCTAAGGACCAAGCAGCTACTACAGACACAACTAACGGCCAAGCAGTCACTACCACTACAAGTACGACTAAGGACCAAGCCGCCGCTACAAGCACGACTAAAGGTCAGACTACCGCTACAGGTACAACTGAGGCTCAAGCTGCTGGTACCGTTGCCACCACTACTGGTGCGGCTAATGATCAAATTGGTACGAAGGATCAAACTGGCACGACGGATCACAAGCCGGACGCACCAGGTTCATCAACTGGTAATACTCCAAAAGCACCGGACAGCGGTGATCAATCAACCGGCGGCAAGACTGACGTGCCAACTGTGCCAGAAAATCCAGACAGTGATAAGTCAACCAACGGTGGCCCAGTTACTTCCTTGCCAAAGAAGTATCAAAGCGAAGACATCACTGGCGAAAACATTACCAACAATGCCAAGCTGAATGCATTTTTGGCTGAAGATACTGCTAAGGCTGGCAAGCTGAATGATACGGCCAAGAAGATCATTGCTGCTGCCCTGCGTGAAGGCAGCAGCGTCAACATGGATCAATTGACTGACAGCGCAATTGATGTCTTGAACAAGGTGGATCTTTCTAACAAGACCATGGATAACCAATACACCTTGAAGGATTATGACTCAATCACCAACAAAGTGGTTACGCGTGACAAGGACACGCAAATGCCTTTGACTAAGGGTGACAAGGTGGTCAACATGCCAGCTTTGGAAAGCGTCAAGGATGCTGAAACTGGCGAGAACGCAACGATGGACATCTGGGACTCATGGCCTGTTCAAGACCCGAAGACCGGTTATGTTCAAAACTGGAATGGCTACCAACTGGTTGTAGCCATGATGGGGATCCCTCACAAGTCAGACAGCCACTTGTACCTGCTTTACAACAAGTATGGTGACAATAACTTTGCCAACTGGAAGGTTGCCGGCTCAATCTTTGGCTACAATATGGCTGTGACCGGTGGCCAGTGGTCTGGCTCAGCGATGCTCAATTCGGATGGATCAGTTCAGCTTTATTACGCCAACGTTGTATCCCAGCTTGACACTAACCACCAGCGCATAGCCAGCGCAACCGTTAACTTGGGCTTGGAAAACGGGGTCGTTTCAATCAAGAACGTTGAAAACGACCAAATCCTCTTTGAAGGCGATGGCGTTACCTACCAAAACTTCGATCAATGGGCCAGCGGTGCCAACCGTGGCGGTGACAACCCACAAACTCGTGATGGCCACATCTTCCAAGATGATGATGGCAATTACTATGTTGCTTTCGAAACCGCTACTGGCAATGACGGCTCCAACCCTGAAAAATACGAAAACCTTTACCAATGGGGCCGTTACGGTGGCGATGCAAACTACAACTTGAGCGAAATCATCAAGATTGTTGGTGACAGTGACATGACCATGCGCGCGCAGTTGGCTAACAGCGCGATTGGCTTTATGAAGCTGGATATGAGCAATCCTAAGAAGCCAAAGGTTGAAAAGCTTTACAACCCATTGGTACAGACTGTTCTGGCAGGCGATGAAGTCGAACGTCCTGACCTGATGAAGCTGAACGGCAAGTACTACCTGTTCGTTGACGCTCGGCTTACTCGCGCCACTGACACTGACTTAGTCAAGGCAGCTGACACAGCTGTCGGCGACAACGTAGCGATGCTTGGCTTTGTATCTGACAGCTTGACTGGCAACTTCGTTCCTTTGAACGGCGACGGTTTGGTTCTGGGTGCTTCAACTCCGTCTACTTGGCGGACTGCTACCTACTCATACTATGCGGTTAAGATTAATCCAGACAACATCAAGGGCAACAGCGTCACTGTCAACGGCAAGACTTACACTAAGGATTACTTCGTAAATCACTTCCTGTTGGTCAACCCGTACATGAGCAACCGTGGCGAAGTGGCCGGCAAGGGCAAGAACGCTACTTTAGGGCCAAGCTACTTGGTTGAAGTCAAGGATGACGGCACTACGCAAGTTGTCACAAACTACTTGACGCAGCAAGGCGTTTGGGACTGGAATGAAGGCAGTGCCGCTCCTGAACTGGTCGCTACTTCTTTGAAAGAAGCCCGCATGGATACGGACACCTTTATTGACCGCGTAAACAAGAAAGGCAACTGGTACCTGTACAGAGACAACGCCGAAGGCAAGATCTCACAGCAAAGCGGCTGGCAAAAGGTTGGCAACGATACCCAATACTACAGCACCAGCACTGGCGCGCAAGTCTTTGGCGCGCAAACGATCAATAACAAGAAGTACTACTTCGATGCCAACAGCGGTGCCTTGTACTATGGCCAGCACAAGATTAACGACCAATGGTACAACTTCGACAAGACCACTGGTGAAATGCTGACTGGCTTTGTCAACATCCCAAGTCAAGACAAGACGGTTTATTATGCTGCGGATGGTCACATGCTGTATGGCCAGCAAAAGATCAACGGCAAGTGGTATAACTTTGCTCCTTTGAGCGGGAAGATGCTGACTGGCTTCGTTTACATCGCCAGCCAAAAGAAGACGGTTTACTATGCCGCAGATGGCCACATGCTGTATGGTCGTCACAAGATTAACGGCAAGTGGTACCAATTCGACAGCAAGTCAGGCAAGATGCTGACTGGCTTTGTCAAGCTGTCCAAGAAGGTAACCGTCTACTACAACGCAAAGGGTCAAATGCTCGTTGGCGTCCACAAGATCAAGGGCAAGTGGTACCTGTTCGACAAGAAGAGCGGGGCGAAGGTTACCTATGCCAAGGTAGGCAAGTACGTGCAAGTCAAGCACAACGCCAGCGTTTACACTGCCAAGGGCAAGAAGAGCAAGGGCGTCTACAAGTCGGGCAAGAAGGTTTACGCACAAGGCTACGCGATCATCAAGAACAAGCTTTACTACAAGATTGCCAAGAACAAGTACGTTGCAGCAGGCAACATTGACGGCGTAAAGCGGACGGTCAAGAAGGCAGGCTACGTTTACGCATATAAGAACAAGAAGCTGAAGAAGCAAAAGGGCCTCGTAAAGAAGGGGGCTAAGAAGTACACTTACGGTGGCGCGGTACTGCTTAAGGGCAAGAAGTACTATGTCGTTGCTCCATCCAAGTACATGAGCACAAAGAACTTCTAATTGTGTAAATCAGCATAACAAAAGAGGACCATCTCATTAGGAGATGGTCCTCTTTATTTATGTAAAAAATTGCCTTATTACCGCTTGGCCTTCCGGTAGCCGGCAGCCCGGGCTGCCTTTTCACTGTTGAAGTAGACGGCATTGGATGAGTTCATGTGGTAGCCAGCCTGGCCAGGAACGTGGTAGATCTTGCTCCGCTTGTTGCCGATGATCTTGCCTTTGCTGGCTGAAGTGTAGACCTTCTTCTTGGAAGCCTTCTTTGCTGGCTTTTTGGCCGCCTTCTTAACGGTCTTCTTGGCCTTTTTGACAACCCTCTTCTTAGGCTGGTACTTCTTGGCCGCCTTGACGACGGTTCTGGCGGCCTTAGAGACGACGCTGGTCCCGTTGGCGTAGTTCAGCTTTACGCCAGGCTGCACGTTGAAAATGTAGACGTTGAAGCGGACTGCATTGGAGCCAACGGACTGTCCTTCCATTTCCACTCCGCGGGCCAGCAGCTCCCGGCCCCGGAAGATCGGGGTCACCCGGTATCTGACGTAATGTTTCTTTGATGATTTGACATAGTTGGCCACCATGTTTTCATACTTAAGCATGTCTGGATCGTTCAGCTGCCGGGTCCCAGTGATCAAATTCTTGGGGTTATTGTTTTGCCCGGTCAACTGGTAGCCAATCAGGTGGCAGCGGTTGTAGAGCCAGCCGCCGGCAATCCGCTTGTTGTGCCAGCCGGTTGGGTCCCAGTACAAGGCTTCCCGCTGGCTCTTTGGCATCAGCTTTTTGTTTAAAAGCGCGTTGGCTTCTCTGGCCCGGTTGAGTGAGTCCAGATTGCTGTAGGTCTGCCAAGCGCCTTTCTTGGTGGACATGGTGCCCTTTGAAAAGCTGGGCTTGTTATTGTTGACGGTGACGATGCTTTTCCTGCCGTAATTCAGCCCTGGCAGCTGCTTCTTGGTCAGCGTGGCGGCTTGGACTTGCGGCTTGACTGGGCTTTGGAAGCCAAAGACCAGAAGGGCGGAGGCAGCCAGCAAGCTGGTCAGCCCCTTCTTCAGAGAGATTTGCATGATCTTTTCCTTTCCACTTCTTTTTCTATACCTTATTTTCCCCAGAAATCTTACACAAGACACTAATGTGTAAAATCGTTGCTCTAATTATACCGCGTTTTGCCCACGGGGCTTGCATTTTTTGGGGCTTCCTGCCAGAATAAGCGGTAGTTGCAGAGCTTTGATCTTTTTAAAAAAAGCTAAAAAATTCTTTGGGTCCGATACAGGCTTAAGAATTTTATATATAATGAAACTATTACATCTATTCTAGAGATTGGATATTTGGTGAAGCATATTGAATGACAATAATTTAAACACTAGAACAGGACAACGCAAGAGGCGCAACAAGTTTTGGCGGATCTTCTGGTCCGTGGTCGGCGTCATCGTTGTCTGCCTGGGCATCTTCGCCTGGCATGAATACAGCTCCGTTAAGAACGCGGCCAATAACGCCTACCGTTCAGGCGGGATTACCAGTGCTGAAAACGGGAGCAAGAACACTGTTATCAAGAGCAAGAAGCCAATCTCCATCCTGCTGATGGGGACTGACACTGGGGCCTTGGGCAGAACCTACAAGGGCCGGACGGACTCCATCATGGTTGCCGTCTTGAACCCAAAGACCAAGAAGACGACTTTGGTCAGCTTTGAACGGGACATCCAGGTCAACCTGCCTGACTACCCGGAACACTCACCGTCCAAATTGAACGCGGCTTATGCTTACGGCAATGCCGGTGAGCTGGCTAAGGTCTTGAAGAAGTACTTCAACATCCCGATCAACGCCTACGTTTTGGTCAACATGGGCGGCTTGAAGACGATCGTTGACAAGGTTGGCGGGGTTGATATCGCGCCAGTCATGAGCTTTAGCTATGAAGGCTACACCTTCACCAAGGGCCAGAAGACCCACATGGACGGCGCCAAGGCTCTGGCTTACAGCCGGATGCGCTACGATGACCCAGAAGGCGACTACGGCCGCCAAAAGCGCCAGCGGCAAGTGCTGCAGGCCCTCGTCAAGAAGGCTGAATCAGCCCAAACCTTGCTGAACACCAGCTTCGTTTCATCATTATCCAAGCAGGTGCAGACCGACTTGACTTTCAGTGACTTGACTTCAATGGCAACTTCCTACATGTCAGCCACGAAGAATGTCGTAACTGACTACACTCACGGGACCGGCTTCATGGAAGACGGGGTTTCCTACCAAAGAGTCTCAACCGCTGAACGGCAAAGAATCAGCGACTTGATCAGAAAGGCCATGGGCCTGAAGACCAAGACGGTTCAGTAAACAGAGCAATGAATTTTAGAAATGTTGGATGTAAGCATCCAGCATTTTTTCTTTGCAATCGCTTGGATTGGCAATTGACGGTGACTCTCTTAGGAAAAAGATGCTATACTAGTTAGATATAATAGGTTTAGTAGTACCTTGAGCAAGTCTGCTGGACATCCATCATTTCACCAGCCGGTTGCTTGTTGAGGCTGACTGAAATAATTTATTTGTTAGGTTGTACGGAAATATAATGAATGAAGAAGCGAAAACGTCCAAGTACGTGAATCACTTGGGCGCATACAAGTATGTAAAGAGACTCTTAGACATCATCGGCAGTCTGCTGGCCTTGATCCTGTTTTCTCCGGTCTTCTTGATCCTGGCCATCATTATCAAGAGCCGCGACGGGGGATCAGCCTTTTTCGCCCAAACCAGAATCGGGCAGTACGGCAAGCCCTTCAAGATGTACAAGTTCCGCTCGATGAGAATGGACGCGGAAGAAGTGCTGAAGAGCGATCCGGAATTGTATGCCAAGTATGTGGCTAATGACTACAAGCTGCTGGCTGAAGAGGATCCGCGAATCACCCCAATTGGCCGCTGGATGCGGCGGACTTCGGTTGATGAGCTGCCGCAGTTCATCAATATCTTAAAGGGCGACATGAGCATCGTTGGCCCCCGGCCAGTGGTGGAGAAAGAATTAGCCGAATATGGCGACCGGGTGGACAAGTTCTTGTCAGTCAAGCCTGGGGCCATGGGCTTATGGCAGGCTACGGGGCGGAGCAATATTGGCTACCCGGAGCGCTGCGACGTCGAGCTGGGATACGTTGACCACGTGTCGCTTGGCAATGACATTGCTATTTTCTTTAAGACCATCATCAGCATTTTCAAAAAAGAAGGTGCCTATTAGAATGGGGGAGTTTGCGAGCAAATGAAGGTTAAAGTATTAGTCGCGGCCCATAAGCAGTTCCCGATGCCGACTGACCCGGTCTACCTGCCCGTTTTGGTTGGCGCCGTCAAGAACTACAAGCCCGGCATCAGCTACCAGCGCGATGACGAAGGCAGCAACATTTCGGCCAAGAATCCTTATTACAATGAATTGACTGGGGTCTACTGGGCCTGGAAGAACTTGAAGGACGTTGATGCAGTGGGCTTAGTCCATTATCGACGCTATTTTTATGTCAAGAAGCCTTTCACCTTGGAAAATGCAGCCAAGGAAGCAGATTATGTTCGCCTACTTGCAAAGCATGACGTGATCGTGCCGACCAAGCGGAACTACTATATTGAAAGCAACTACGACCATTACGTGCATGCCCACCCGGCTGAGCCCCTGGACAAGACCAGAGAGATCCTGGCCAAGGACTACCCGGAATACTTGCCGGCCTTTGACATGATGATGAAGCGGCGCAGCGCCCACATGTTCAACATGTTCGTCATGAAGAAGGAACAGTTTGACGCTTACTGCACGTTTATTTTTGGCGTTTTGAGCAAACTGGAGGGACAGATTGACATCTCTGGCTACTCAGTCCAAGACCAAAGAGTCTATGGCTACATTTCAGAACGCTTGATGGACGTCTGGCTCTACACGACCCAGCAGAACTACGTGGAAATGACCTGGGGTCAGCTGGGCGGCGAAAAGAAGATTCAGAAGGGAATCAACCTGATCAAGCGCAAGCTTGGGATCGGGAAGAAGCAGACCCACTTTTAGGATAGAGAACAGGAGAAAAATATGGCTGATTATTTAGTTGTCGGTGCCGGCCTTTTCGGTGCCGTTTTTGCCCACGAAGCTGCCAAGCGCGGCCACAAGGTGACGGTAATTGAAAAGCGCGACCACATCGCTGGAAACATCTACACCAAGGAAATCGACGGCATCCAGGTTCACCAATACGGCGCCCACATTTTCCACACTTCAAACAAGGAAGTCTGGGACTACGTCCAGCAATTCGCGGAATTCAACCGCTACACCAACAGCCCGGTGGCCAACTACAAGGGCAAGATGTACAACCTGCCCTTCAACATGAACACCTTTAACCAAATGTGGGGCGTCCGGACGCCGCAAGAGGCCCTGGACAAGATCAACGAGCAGCGGGCGGAAATGGCGGGCAAGACGCCAAAGAACCTGGAAGAACAGGCCATTTCTTTGATCGGCCGCGACATCTACGAGAAGCTGATCAAGGGCTACACCGAAAAGCAATGGGGGAGAAAGGCCACTGAGCTGCCAGCCTTCATCATCAAGCGCCTGCCGGTGCGCCTGATCTACGACAACAACTACTTCAACGATGACTACCAGGGCATCCCTAAGGGCGGCTACACCAAGCTGGTGGAAAACATGCTCAAGGATGACAAGATCACCGTTGAACTGGGCACGGACTTTTTCGCCAAGAAGGACGAATACCTGAAGCAATTTGATAAGGTTGTCTACACCGGTCCAATTGACGAGTTCTTCGACTACCGCTTGGGCGAGCTGGAATACCGGTCCCTGCGTTTTGAAACTGAAGAAAAGAACGTGGGCAACTACCAGGGCAACGCCGTGATCAACTACACTGACGCGGAAACGCCATACACCCGGGTGATTGAGCACAAGCATTTTGAATTTGGCAAGGGTGACCCGGATAAGACCATCATCACCCGCGAATATCCAGCTGACTGGCACAAGGGCGATGAGCCATACTACCCAGTCAACAACGACCGCAACAACGGCTTGTACGCCAAGTACAAGGAACTGGCTGACCAAGAAGACGCCAAGGTCATCTTTGGCGGGCGTCTGGGCCAGTACAAGTACTACAACATGGACCAAGTCATCGCGGCCGCTTTGGAAGCAGTGAAGAAGGAATTTTAAGGATCAGCCATGAGCAAATTAGGAACCAAAGACGGCTTCGCGGCCCAGAAGAATGCTTTTGGGGATAGCGACAAGGTCGTCTACGTTGAAGGCGAGGACTTAAAGCAGCTGAAGCAGACCTTATTGGGGATGCTGAAGGACTTTATGGCCGTCTGCGCCAAGCACGGGCTTAACTACACCTTAAGCGGGGGCTCAGTCTTGGGCACGATCAGACACCAGGGCTTTATTCCTTGGGATGATGACATTGACATCAACATGCCTAGAAAAGACTTTAACAAGCTGAAGGAAATTTTTGACCAGGAGCTGGGGGATGACTACAAGCTGCTGGCGCCAGAATTGACCCCAGGCTACGGGGCTGCCGCCAGCCGCTTCATCAAGAAGGGGACGGTCTACCGGACCTTTAACGACGTGGCGGAGCCAAGGGAAAACTGCGGGATCTGCATCGATATTTTCGTTTTGGAAAATACGCCGGACAATGCCTTTCTGCGCTCAATGCACGGCTACTTGTGCTTGGCAGTTGGCTACCTGCTCAGCTGCCGCAAGGTGTATGACTACCTGCCTAAGCTCTTGGAGATCCAGGATACGCCAGAAGTCAGAGCGGCTTTTGGCAAGAAGTACAAGATCGGCCGCTGCTTTAAGTTCTTGTCACTAGACAAGGTGACGCGCTGGACTTACAAGGTCTATTCCGCGGCTAAAAACGACGGCTCCAAGTACGTGACCATCCCTAGCGGCCGCAAGCACTACTTTGGGGAAATGGATACCCGGCAGAACATGTGCCAAAGCCAAGAAGGAACTTTTGAGGGGATCAGCGTCAAGATTCCTTATGGGATCGCAAGCTACATGAACCGCCTGTATGGCCCGGACTACATGACCCCGCCGCCTGTCGCCAAGCGGGAGAGACACCCGTTGTTTGAATTTAGCTTGGGGGAAGACAAGGATTAATGAAGAAATACCAGATTTTTGAAGTCTACAGTTCAGATGACACGGCCTTGGGCAAGGCCCCGTCCGACATCAACCAGATCGCCCGGGAAGCCGGCTTTGAAAGCCTGCGCCTGGTCCGGTCCTGTGCTGGAAAGAAGGACGCCATTTCCCGGGTTCGCCGCCAGCTGCACTACCGCTTCAGCTGGGATAAGCTCTACAAGCAGATTGAGCCAGGCTCTATCGTCCTCTTCCAGGCCCCGTCCCGGGACCACCAGCTGCACCGGGAGGAAACCCTGGCCAAGCTGAAGGAGAAAAAGCAGGTCAAGTTCATCTACCTGGTCCACGACGTAGAAGAATTGCGGCAGTTTTTCTATAAGAAGTTCTACGAGGAAGACTTTGCGCAGATGCTGAAATATGCCGACTGCCTGATCGTCCACAACGACTCGATGAAGAAGTTCTTTGAAGGCCGCGGCGTTGACCCTGAGAAGCTGGTAACTTTGAAGATCTTCGATTACCTGATTCCTGATGGCGAGATCAGCCACGCCAAGTTTGCCCGAGCCGTTTCCGTGGCCGGCAACCTGGACGTCCGCAAGACCCAGTACTTGAAGGAGATCGGGAAGATTAACGCCAAGTTCAACCTCTACGGACTGAACTTTACCTTGGCTGACTACCAGAACGTCGACTATCACGGAGCCTTCCCGGCTGACGAAATTCCCAAGCAGCTGAACTCGGGCTTTGGCCTGATTTGGGACGGCAGCAGCATTGAGACCTGCGACGGGGCCTTTGGCAACTACCTGCGCTACAACAACCCCCACAAGCTGTCTTTGTATCTGGCTTCCGCCTTGCCGGTCATCATCTGGAGCCAAGCCGCTGAAGCCAGCTTCATTGCTGACAACCACCTGGGCTTGACCATTGACTCCCTGCAGGAGTTGCCAAGGGTCTTGAATGAAGTGACGGAAGAAGAATATGAAAGCTTCGCGGCCAATGCCAGAGAGATGGCCAAGAAGCTCAGAGCAGGCTATTTTACCAGGACTGCTTTGGAAAACGCGGTTAAGACTGTAAATCAGCAAGACAAGAATGGAAAGTGATAGCGTGAGTGACAAGCTGAAAGTCCTTTTTATCCGGGGGATGCTCTATTACGATGGGGTAAGCTCGGTTGAATATGAATGGATCAAGGCCCTCCATGACCGGGTCGACTACGACTACGTTCTGCTCGATCCCGACAAGAGCGTTCCGGAAAAAGAGGCTGCCGTCAAAGCCCTTGGCGTCCACATCTATCCTTTGCGCTACTCCGGCAGGAACTCATTTGAAAACCATCGCAACCGGGTGGCCGTGGTCAGACATTTCCTGCAAGAGCACCACTATGACGTGGTCCACATCGATACCGACCTGCCAAGCCGCTATGACATGGCTAAGGTGGCCAGAGAAAGCGGGGTTAAGCGGGTAATCGTCCACTCCCACAATGCCGCGGAGCACTTGCACGGGATTCAGAAATTGCCAGGCTTTGTGACTTATGAGCGCAAGCAGATTGCCCGCTATGCCACGGATCTGGCGGCTTGCTCCAAGGAAGCCGCGGCTTGGCTTTTTAACCCCAAAGACCAAGACCGGGTGCGCATCATCCACAATGGGATCAGCCGTGACCGCTACGTCTTTGATGAAGCCAAGCGGCAGAAGGTTCGCGGCCAGCTGGGACTTGATGATGACCAGCTCTTGTTAGGCAACATTGGCCGTCTGGCTGACCAGAAGAACCAGCTCTTCCTGCTGGACATCTTCAAGGAAGTGCTTGAAAATCAGCCCCAAGCCCACCTGCTCTTGATCGGGAGCGGGGAGAAGGAGGCAGAGCTGCGGGCCAAGATCGGGGAACTAGAACTTGAAGGCAAGGTGACCATGGTCCTGTCCACGGATAAGATTCCTGATTACTTGTTTGCCATGGACCTCTTCGTCATGCCATCGCTTTATGAAGGACTGCCGATGACTTTGCTGGAAGCGCAGACGAGCGGTTTGCCATGTCTGATTTCTGACGTCATCAGCTCAGAAATGGACTTTGACGGCTTGATTTTCCGGAAGTCCTTGCAGGAAAAGCCCGCGGCTTGGGCCAAAGAGGCCATCAAGCTGGCGCTGGCAGCCCGCGGCCAGGACCGGCGGCAATTCGCCAGTCAATTGGCCAAGCTGGGCTATGACAACCAGGAATCAGCCGAGCAGGTCTACCAGATGTACCTGGGCCATTAGGCGGGGAAAATTATCAGATTGGGAGCGTAAATGAAGAATCCAAGCATTAAAAAGAATATTTTTATCAGCACCCTCTACCAGATTCTGGCTATCATCACGCCATTGATTACAGCTCCATATGTTTCCAGAGTCATCGGGACTGACGGGATCGGGGCCTACAGCTGGACTTCCTCAATTCAGACCTACTTTTCCCTGGTCGCGGCTTTGGGGACGGCCTCATACGGGATGCGGGAGATTGCCCGCAGCCGCAATGACGTGAAGAAGCGCAGCCAGCTCTTTTGGGAAATTGAGCTGCTGAGCGTCTTCACTTCGCTGGCCATGCTGCTCTTATGGGGGATCTACTTGGGCTTTCAGAGCCATTACCGGGTCATGTTCCTCATTTTGACTTTGAACCTGTTCAATACCATGCTGGACATCTCTTGGTTCTTCGATGGCCTGGAGCAGTTCCAGTACACGGTGACCAAGAATTCCCTGGTCAAGGTGGCTGGGGTCATCCTGATCCTGCTTTTCGTCAAAAGCCCCAAGGACACCAATCTCTACGTCTTCATCATGACGGGGACGACCCTGCTGGGGACCATGTCCATGTGGCTGGAATTGCACAAGTTCGTCGTAAAGGTGCCGATCAAGCTGGCCAACTTAAAGCGCCACTTCCATGAAACCCTGATCTACTTTATTCCGACGATCGCTACTTCCATCTATACCTACATGGACAAGACCCTGATCCAGGTCATGACCCAGAGCAATGCGGAGAACGCCTACTATGAGCAGGCCACCAAGATCATCAACTTGACCAAGGCGGTGACTTTCACCGCCGTCAACAACGTTTTGGGGGCCAGAATCTCCTACTTGTTCGCCAAGAAGGAAACCAGGGAGATCAAGCTGCGGATTCAAAGCTCCATCAACTACATCCTGTTTATCGGGGTGGGAATCGGCTTTGGCCTGCTGGGGATTGCGGATACCTTCGTGCCGGTCTTCTTCGGCCAGGGCTGGGACAAGGTGGCCTTGCTGCTGCGCTTGTTTAGCCCGCAGATCGTGATCATCGGGGTCTCCAACTGCCTGGGGTCCCAGTACTACAATCCAGCTGGCCTGCGCAAGCAGAGCGCGGTCTACATCGTGATCGGGGCGGTCGTCAACTTCCTCTTGAACCTGCTCTTGATTCCGCGCTTTGCCAGTGCCGGGGCTACTTTTGCCTCAATCATCGCGGAATTGACGATCAGCCTGCTTTACCTTTACCATGATAATGGCTACTTGAAGGCTGCTTATATTGGCAAGGTAATCTGGAAGAAGCTGATCGCGGGCGCTTTGATGATGCTGGTCATCCTGGCCTTGAATCCATTTGGCCATCCTGGCGTCATCAAGCTGGGAATCCAGTTCGTTCTTGGGGCTGGGACCTACTTAGTTGCCTTGCTTTTGTTCAAGGACGATTCAGTGGACTTGATCAAGAAGATTTTGGCTAAAGCATAAGGGAGAATTAAAGAAAGACAATGGACAATATTAAGCTCAAGCTCGCAGACGATTTTTTTAAAGAAGAAGTCAGAAACGACTATACGGTTTCGCCGAAAATGAAGAAGATCTGGGCCGTGGAGCTGGACCTGCTGGATCAGCTGGACCGGGTTTGCCAAAAATACGACATTCCCTGGTATCTGTCAGGCGGCTCCCTGCTGGGAGCGGTGCGCCACCACGGCTACATCCCTTGGGATGACGACATTGACTTGATGATGTACCGCAAGGACTTTGACCGCTTGTGCGAAGTGGCTGAGGATGAATTCGCGGAGCCTTACTTCTTCCAGACTGAAGAAACGGATCCAGGCGCCATGCGGGGGCACGCCCAATTGCGCAACTCCTCGACCACAGCCATCCTGAAGTCAGAAGAACGCTTCAACTACCACTTCAACCAGGGGATCTTCATTGACATCTTCCCGCTGGACAATGTGCCAGACGATCCTGCTGAGCGTCAGGCCTTCGTCAAGAAGGTCAACCAGCTTAAGCACCGGGCCCGGCAGTTCTACAACTACTGCAACGGTTATCCGAACAAGAACCTGTCCGGCCTGAAGCAGCACCTGCTCTATAGCAAGTTCTTTTTTGACAAATTGCGAAACGGTGGCCGCAACACCTACTATGACCGCTTCGTCAAAGAAATCACCAAGTATGATGACCAGGACACCAAGAATGTGATGATGGTCATGCTGGAAACGGAAAAGTGCTGCTGGGAGCGCAAGTACGTGGCCAACCCGACCCGGGTGCCGTTTGAAATGCTTAGCCTGCCGATCCCCAAGGACTATGATCCCCTGCTGACCAAGCAGTACGGCAAGTGGAACGTCTTTGTCAAAGGCGGGTCGATCCATGGGTCAGTCATTTTTGATCCAGACAAGTCTTACAAGGAATACCTGAAATAGGGGACAAGGAGCAATCATGAAACGCGTAATTACTTATGGAACATTCGACCTGCTGCACTATGGGCACATCAACCTGCTCAGAAGAGCCAAGGCCTTGGGCGACTACCTGATCGTGGCCCTGTCGACCGATGAATTCAACTGGAATTCCAAGCACAAGAAGACCTATTTCTCATACGAGCAGCGCAAGCAGCTCCTGGAAGCCATCCGCTACGTTGACTTGGTCATTCCGGAAAAGGACTGGGACCAAAAGCGCAGCGACATGCACGAATACCACATTGACACTTTTGTCATGGGGGATGACTGGAAGGGCAAGTTTGACTTCTTGAAGGATGAAGGCGTCAACGTCGTCTATCTGCCAAGAACGCCAGAGATCAGTTCTTCGAAGATCAAGCACGACTTGTACGATGCCAATGAAGTGACTGAGGAAAGCAAGCTGTCACATGACGATCTGGACACTGATCCGGAACAAGGAAAATAAGCAAAAAGAGCATTCCGTTCAACGGAATGCTCTTTTTAGGCTTACAGCCTCAAACTGGCATAATCATATTCAATAAAGGCTTCTGGCTCTCTGAGGTCGTTTAAGACGGCAAACCAGAGGAAAGCCATCGCCAGCAGGTAGACTTGGTTGGTTGAGATATTGGAAATGATGATTTCCAAAAGAAGCAGGGCACTGATTGGCAACAGATAGCGGCGGGTCGGGGCAAACAAGGTGACGAAGAAAGGCATCAAGAAGTACAAGGCCAAGTACAGGCCACCGGTAGCCAGCAGGGTGGTCAGGCCCATGCTCAGGCCGTTGTTGGCCCGATGGAAGGCGAAGAGCTTGATTAGGACACTTTCATTGCCAAAGCCTGCCCCGAAGACTGGATGCCGGCTCCACACGGTCAGGCCGATCCGCAGGTCGTCCACTCTGACTGAATAGGAAGAGCCGCCGGATTTTCTGATGTGGATGACGACGATCCCCAAGAGCAGCAAAAGCACGATGCCAGGAATGACGATCTTCAAGTTGAGCTTGCCTTGGGCATGCAGGTGCTGGAGGAAGGCGAGCAAGACGGCTAAAGCACCAAGCAGGATTGCCGTGGCCGACAGGGTCGTCAGCAGGGTGACCAGGATCAGCCCAATCCGCCAGAAGGTCTTGGACTTCTTGACGAAGAGCTCAATGATCAGCCCATTCAAAAGGAAAAGGGTGTAGCCGGGCGCTTCGGTGAAGATCCCGGTGTTTCTGATCACATGGTGGCCCAGGTACATTTGGTCCTGCAAGGGCTGGTGGAAGTAGAGATAGCAGTAGCTGGTCGTGAAGTGAGGGTTGTTGGCCCAGTAGTAGACGGTATTCACGACGCCGAGCTTCAGGCCCAGGATGCTGCCAAAGACGTAGAAGAAGAGGGAGACAGCCGCCGCGATCAAGACGATGTTGGCGTAGCTGTCCAGCAGCAGCTGTCCCTGCTTTTGCCGGCAGTAGACGAAGACGATCAACAGCGCGGCCGTCAAGGGCATGCAGAGGTTAGAGAAGTACTTGAAGGGGTTGGCCTGCGAGAAGAAGATAAAGATCAGCAGGTAGCAGACCGTCAAGACGATAAAGGACAGGTCCTTGAAGTTGTAGCTGTTGGTGATCAAAAACAAGAAAACCCCAATCCCAAGCAGCAGGTAGCGGTAAGTCCCGATGGGGATAAAGGCCCCCTTCAGGTAGTTCCACATAACGGTCGTCGACATGACCGCCAGGATAACGATAAGATAGGCCACGACCGCTAAAAAGCGGTCGCCGGCAGATTTGACAGACTTCATGCAAACCTCCTTAGCGGTAATTTCTGCGCAAGCGCCAGTAGAGCGAAGCCCAAGTAGACAGCAGCAAGCCCAAGGCCGCGCCAATCGCCGTGGCGAATTTGACCTTCGGATAGCTCTTTGCGACAGTGGTCTGGCCTGTAAACTTCAGGGACTTGATCAAGACCGTCGGCAGGATTGGCTTCAGGTACTTGCGCCGCTCCCGCTTGGTCGGCATCGCCCGCCGGCCCTCTTTGAACTGCAGCTTGAATTCCTGCTGGAAGTTCTTGGCCACGGCCTTGAGGGTCTTTTTAGCCTTTTCAGGCGAAGTGCTGGTGACCGTCAAGGTGTAGGTATTGGATTTTGACGTAGCGGTAACGGTAATGTCCTCGCGCAGGGAATCAGGCGAGACGTGGCCGATTTCAGCAGTGGCGCGGTCAATGACGCCAGGGCTGATGGCAATGTTTTGAAAACCGGCCGCGGCCTGCTCATTTTGGCTGCGGGCCTGGCGCTTGGTAAAGCCGCCCTGGGTGATCTTCCCCTTGGCTACGAAGCTGCTGGCGGCAGTATATCTGGCTGGCAGCAGGTAGTTGGCAACCCCGTAGGAGAGGCCGCCAAACAGAATGGTACCGGCCAGGATGAGCAGCAGGTTCTTCCAGATCAGCTTGGCCAGCTCTTTGAAAGTGAGCGTGGTCTCAGCCACGCCGTAAAAATCATTCACCTAAATTTCCTCTCAATCTTATGCGAATGCATCGTGAAGCACTAGATAAAAAGCAAGATTCACAGACTTTTAACAGAATTTGCACAATACTAACTTAACAGTATAACACATTGGCCTCCGCCTTCATTATTAAGGAAATTTAAAGGCGAAGCGCAAAAAGACCGAAAATAACTGTTATCATTTGCATTAGCCATCATATATCATATTTGTTAGAATTTACATTGTTGAATGCAGATGAGACCGTATAATCTTATGTGTAAGGATGAACAGTTCCTTAAAGTAAATCAAAATTGGGTATAAGAAAAGGGACTCCTTTTCCGTATAATTGATTTGAACACTATCAATACGAAAGGAATCCCTTAT
>NZ_VUMX01000031.1:0-17177 GCF_009695985.1 Lactobacillus porci | reverse complement strand
CTTGGATGAGAGTATTCAGTTTTGAGCGTGCAAGCTCAAAGAAAAGAGTGCGGTGGCAGTGGCAAGAAGGATACACCTGTTCCCATGCCGAACACAGAAGTTAAGCTTCTTCGCGCCGAAAGTAGTTGGTGGGAAACTGCCTGCGAGGATAGGGCGCTGCCGTGCGACATTCCGCCTTAGCTCAGTTGGTAGAGCGCTTGACTGTTAATCAGGATGTCGTCAGTTCGAGTCTGACAGGCGGAGTTTTAATTAAATAATGGAGTGTTGTCCGAGTGGCTGAAGGAGCATGATTGGAAATCATGTATACGGGCGAATACCTGTATCGAGGGTTCAAATCCCTCACACTCCGCTAGGTAAAGGGAATCTTGTTAGAGATTCCCTTTTTTGTTGGCAAAAGTCAGCTAGATTATTTCAATTTAACTATATTTATATGTTCTAATTAATTGTGGCGTCAGACTGTCAAGCAGATAACAGCTGGTGTATAATATTTTTGTTTTGAATGCGCTGTCAGGATGGATTGGAAGGATCTTGCCTCAATGAAGAAGAGTTATCGAAAATACATGATCTACGTGCTGGGGATCACCTTTGTGGTCTTATTGACCGTATGCACGACGCTGTTCTTTGATTCACGATGGCGATCATGAGATTCTGTTTGCCAACGCGGAAATGATTACGATGATGGGCTGCACCAGCTTTGATGAGCTGATGAACTATACTGGACGCACTTTTGACGGGATCGTTTATGAAGCGGACCGGGAGCGGGTCAATAGAGAAATCGATCAGCAGCTTGAACGCGGCTCCTATGATTACATCGACTACCGGATCAAGACCATGGATGGGCAGATCAAGGAAGTCTTTGACAACGGCAAGCTGGTCGATGAGGACCGCTTTGGCCGGGTCTTCTACGTGGTGATCCTGGACATCAGCCAGCTCAAGACCCGCCACATGCTGGAAACGGCACTTGAGCGGACAGAATAGGCACACTAAAAAAAGTCAAAAAAATTGCCAAAAGGTCTTCCCAAGTGGGGAATGGTTTGGTATATTAATTATTGTGCTTATGGCGGTGTAGCTCAGCTGGCTAGAGCGTCCGGTTCATACCCGGGAGGTCGAGGGTTCGATCCCCCCCGCCGCTATAATAATTGTAAGACCACTGACAATTTGCTTCAGTGGTCTTTCTTTTTTATCGTTTGGCATGCGTAAGTGAAAATTTCAATTTTTTGCTTGCATTCCCTAAGGAATCATGTATACTAGAGAGCGTGCTTAAGAAGCGGCCCGTTGGTCAAGTGGTTAAGACACCGCCCTTTCACGGCGGTAACATGAGTTCAAATCTCGTACGGGTCATATGGAGGATTAGCTCAGCTGGGAGAGCATCTGCCTTACAAGCAGGAGGTCATAGGTTCGAGCCCTATATCCTCCATTGTTCAGAAGATTGCCAGGATTGGCAATCTTTTTTTAATATAAAATCTGAACAACAAAGTCATCATACTATTATTGTTACAAGTCCTGATAGGATTCACGCGAGTGAAGATGCCTTGTAACCGTGTAGCTAGTCTATAGGGGGACACAATACACATGGAAAAACATTTATTTACGTCTGAATCAGTTTCTGAAGGGCACCCAGACAAGGTTGCTGACCAAATCTCCGATGCCATTTTGGATGCCGTCCTGGCCCAAGATCCGCAAGCCCACGTGGCCTGCGAGACTTCCGTCACGACGGGCTTGGTTTTGCTGTTTGGGGAAATCTCAACGACCGCAAACGTTGACTACCAACAGGTAGCGCGGCAGACAATTAAGGAAATCGGCTACGACCGTCCAGAACTCGGCTTTGACGCTGACAACTGCGCGATCCTGCTCGCGATCGACGAGCAGTCGCCAGATATTGCCGGCGGCGTTGACGAAGCCCTGGAAGTTCGCGATTCTGATGGCGAGACTGACGAGCTCGACCAAATCGGTGCCGGTGACCAAGGCTTGATGTTTGGCTTTGCCATCAACGAAACGCCAGAATTGATGCCTTTGCCGATCTCTTTGGCCCACAAGCTGATGCAGCGGGTGGCAAAATTGCGCAAGGACGGCACCTTGACCTGGCTGCGGCCAGACGCCAAGGCGCAAGTGACGGTTGAATACGATGAAAACAACCAGCCAAAGCGGGTTGACACGGTCGTAATCTCAACCCAGACCGACAGTGAAGTTTCTAATGAAGAAATTCATGCGGCAATGATCAACGATGTGATCAAGCGGGTGATTCCTGCCAAATACCTTGATGACGACACCAAGTTCCTGATCAATCCTTCCGGCCGGTTCGTTATCGGCGGCCCTAAGGGGGACGCGGGCCTGACTGGCCGCAAGATCATCGTCGACACTTACGGCGGCTATGCCCGCCACGGCGGCGGCGCCTTCTCAGGCAAGGACGCCACTAAGGTTGACCGGTCAGCTTCATACGCAGCCCGCTACGTTGCCAAGAACATCGTGGCTGCCGGCTTGGCCGACCGCTGCGAGGTCCAGTTGGCTTACGCTATTGGCGTGGCCCACCCGGTCTCAATCATGGTGGACACTGCCGGGACTGGCAAGGTCAGCGACCAGCTGCTGATGCAAGCGGTCCGTGCTTCCTTTGACCTGCGTCCAGCAGGCATTATCAAGATGCTGGACCTGCGCCGGCCAATCTACAAGCAGACCGCGGCTTACGGCCACTTCGGCCGGACTGACGTGGATTTGCCTTGGGAGCACACCGACCGCGTTCAGGTCTTGCGGGACTTTGTCGAAAAGCACGCGCCGGCAAAGTAAAATCGAATAGCAAATTTTGGACAATTAGTACAAAACGTAACATAAATTAGTTGGAGAAAACATGAAAAAAACAAACGTGCAAATGGTCACGCTCGCTGTTTTTATCACGACCTTTATGTCAGCGATTGAGGGGACGATCGTTTCCACGGCGATGCCCACGATCGTGTCTGATCTGGATGGCTTGGCCATCATGAGCTGGGTCGTGTCCGTCTTCTTGCTGATGACGGCTGTTTCAACGCCAATTTATGGGAAACTGGCTGATAGCATTGGGCGACGGCCAGTTTTTTTGTTTGGCATTGGAATTTTTGTCGTGGGTTCGGCGCTTTGCGGGCTCTCGACCAATATGGTTGAATTGATCATCTTCAGAGCCATCCAGGGCTTGGGTTCTGGGGCAATTCAGACGGCAGGGGCCACGGTTCTGGCTGACATGTACCCGATCGACAAGCGGGCCAAGATGCTGGGGCTGACGTCCGCTTTTTGGGGCCTGGCTTCGGTCATCGCGCCGGTATTGGGCGGCTTGATCGTGCAGCGGCTGTCCTGGCACTGGGTTTTCTTTATCAACGTGCCGATTGGCATCATCGCCTTTTTGATCGTCCAGTTCTTCCTGCACGAAGAAAAGAGCCGCGGCAAGCTCAAGATTGACTTGGCCGGCAGCTTGGCCCTGGTGACCTTGATCCTGGCCGTGATGGTCCTCTTGCAGGAATTGGAATCCGGTTTCTCTTGGCCGGAAGTTCTCTTGGCTCTGGTGGCGGTTGCGGCTTGCTGGGCCTTTATCAAAATCGAACGCCGGGCGGACGATCCGATCATTCCTTTTGAGATTCTCAAAAACCGGGAATTCGTTGGGGTCAACATGCTGCAGCTGCTGGTTTCGGGCGTGGTCATCGGACTTGAGTTCTACATTCCAACCTGGTTGCAGGGGATCAATGGCCTGCCGGCTACCTTGGCCGGCTTCGCCGTTACCCCAAGTGCTTTGATGTGGGTCTTTGGCTCTTTCCTGGCCGGCGACTTAATGGGCCGTTGGGGGTCACAGAAGTTCTTTGACGCCGCGATTGCTTTGTTGATCGCGGCTGACCTGGCCTTGGTCTTTTTCCCGACTTATACGCCATTTTGGTGCTTCTGCGTCGCTTCCTTCTTCCATGGGACCGGCTTTGGGGCCATGACCACAGCCAGCCAGGTGCAGGCCCAAGCGGTCGTCAAGCCTACGGAAGTCGGCGTGGCGACTTCGTTTAACACCTTGATGAAGTACTTGGGACAGACCATGATGATGGTCTGCTACGGGATGGTCTTTAACGGCGTGATTGCCAGCGGCCTGGCCAAGCACCCAGGCTTGACCAGCCAAATGATGAACAAGATCGTTTCCGCGGCCCAGGCCAAGACCTTGCCAGCATCCAGTCTGGCGCCGCTGCGGGAGATCCTGCGCTCGTCCATGCGAGGGATCTACCTGCTTTCCCTGGCGGCTTTGCTGCTTTCCTTGGTCTTCAACCATATTTACAAAGGACAAAAAGAGCAGGCAAACAGGCAATAAAAAATCATGCAAAAAGACCACTAGCGCTGCTAGCGGTCTTTTTTGCTATTTTGCCTTTGATTTGCGGGTTGCTATTGCCAAAGTCTTTCTTTGGCGGCCTTGCGCTCTTCACTCCAAAGCAGGATCCAGGCGCCCAGAAGCCCAAAGGTCAACCCTTCAAGCCAGCCGCCAGTCACGTCGCTTGGCCAGTGGACGTGCAGGTACATTCTGGTGAAGCCGATCGACAGGGTGAAGCAGACGCAGAGGGCGATTAAGATCGTCTTGGCCGGCTTTTGCTTGACCAGCAGGCAGATCAGGGTGATCAGCACGATCGCCAGCGACATGGACCCGACTGAGTGGCCAGACGGGAATGAGAAGCCAGTCGCGTTCAAGGACGCGGCGATGCGCGGTCTTTGCCGTTTTACGACGTGCTTGATGATCGAGTTGCAGCCATTGGCGCAGATCATGACCAGGCTCGTGAAGATCGCGTAGCCGTATTTTTTGAAGATGGCCAGGATGAGCACGAGGGCGATTGAAATTGTGGTGATGACGATCGTATCGCCAACCTGGGTCCAAAGCGACGCGAGCCGGTATTCAGCCTGATTGCTGTTCCGAATGGCGCCATAGATCGCCCGGTCATAGCCGGCAATAAAACTGGACTGGCTGGCAACCAAGCCAACCCAGACCGCGAAGATTACTAAAAAAGCCAGGCCAAAGCCGAGGAGGACCCGGTGCTGGCCGTTATTTTTATTATTTATCAAAAAACTCTTCCCCTCTTGTAAAATTTGACTTATGTGGTAAAGTATAATCATTATTGAGAAAATAATAAAGTTCAGAAGCAGGGAGTATTAGAAATCTTAAACTTTGCAGAGAGGGGCCGGTGCTGCGAGACCCTAAGTCACGATTTCGAACTCGCCCGTGCATCAGGTCTGAAGTGCTGTTCCGCTTTAAGGAACAAAGAGTGTCGCGCCTAAAGGCGCGGAACTTAGGTGGTACCGCGATATTCAACTCGTCCTATGTCATGACATAGGGCGTTTTTTTGTTTTAGGAAGGATTTCATAGTATGTACAACCACAAAGTCGTTGAAAAGAAGTGGCAAAAGTACTGGGCTGAACACGAGACGTTCAAGACCGGGACTGACCCCAACAAGCCAAAGTATTACGTTCTTGACATGTTCCCTTACCCATCAGGCAAGGGGCTGCACGTCGGCCACCCAGAAGGCTACACCGCTACTGACATCATGGCCAGAATGAAGCGGGCCCAAGGCTACAACGTGCTGCACCCAATGGGCTGGGATGCTTTTGGTCTGCCAGCAGAACAATATGCCCTGCAGACTGGCAATGACCCTGCAACCTTCACGGACAAGAACATTGCCCGCTTCAAGGAGCAGCTGCAAAGCCTTGGCTTCTCATATGACTGGGACCGCGAATTGAAGACGACTGATCCTAACTACTACAAGTGGACCCAATGGATCTTCGAGCAAATGTACAAGAAGGGCTTGGCATACGAGGCTGAAGTGCCGGTCAACTGGTCACCAGACTTGGGGACGGTCGTTGCCAACGAAGAAGTTATCGACGGCAAGACCGAACGTGGCGGCTTCCCAGTCTATCGGCGGAAGATGCGGCAATGGATGCTGCGGATCACCGCTTACGCGGACCGTCTTTTGGAAGACTTGGATGACTTGGACTGGCCAGAGCCAATCAAGGAAATGCAAAGAAACTGGATCGGCCGTTCAGTTGGTGCCCAAGTTACCTTCCAAGTAAAGGACTCCGATAAGAGCTTTGACGTCTTCACTACCCGTCCGGACACCTTGTTTGGGTGCACCTACACGGTTTTGGCTCCAGAAAGCGACCTGGTTCAAGAAATCACCACTCCTGAACAAAAAGCAGCCGTCGATGCCTACATCAAGTCTATTGAATCCAAGTCTGACTTGGAAAGAACTGACTTGAACAAGGACAAGACCGGGGTATTTACCGGTGCCTATGCGATCAACCCAGTCAACGGCGAAGCCGTGCCAATCTGGATCTCAGACTACGTTCTGGCTTCATACGGTACTGGTGCCGTAATGGCCGTACCAGCCCACGATGAGCGTGACTACGCCTTTGCAAGCAAGTTCCACCTGCCAATCAAGGAAGTCGTACAAGGCGGCCAGATCGAGAAGGAAGCCTACGCCGGCGACGGTGCCCACGTCAACTCTGACTTCTTGGACGGCCTGCACAACGAAGAAGCCAAGAAGCGGATGGTTGACTGGCTGGAAGACAAGGGCTTCGGCGAAAAGAAGGTCAACTACAAGATGCGGGACTGGGACTTCTCCCGTCAACGCTACTGGGGTGAGCCAATTCCGGTCATCCACTGGGAAGACGGCGAAACCACTTTGGTTCCAGAAGATGAATTGCCGCTGCGCCTGCCAAAGGCAACCAACATTCAGCCTTCAGGCACGCCAGAAAGCCCATTGGCCAACTTGAAAGATTGGGTAAACGTGGTTGACGAAAACGGCCGCAAGGGCAAGCGGGAAACCAACACCATGCCGCAATGGGCTGGCTCAAGCTGGTACTTCCTGCGCTACGTGGATCCAAACAACGACAAGTGCCTGGCTGACCCAGACCTGCTCAAGACCTGGATGCCAGTCGACCTTTACATCGGCGGGGCTGAACACGCGACCCTGCACTTGCTTTACGCTAGATTCTGGCACAAGTTCCTGTACGACCTGGGCGTCGTTCCAACCAAGGAACCATTCCAAAAGCTGTACAACCAAGGGCTGATCCTGAAGAACCACGAAAAGATGTCCAAGTCCAAGGGCAACGTGGTCAACCCAGACGACGTCGTTGCTGAATACGGTGCCGACAGTCTGCGGACCTACGAAATGTTCATGGGCCCATTGAACGCCTCAATCGACTGGGACGACAACGGCCCAAGCGGGGTAAAGAAGTTCCTGGATAGAGTATGGCGGACCTTCGTCAACGACCTTGACCTGGACCCAATTCCAAGCGACAAGATCTCTGATGAAAATGACGGCAAGCTGGACAAGCTCTACAACCAAACCGTTAAGGTGGTAACCGACCACTTCGAGCAGCTGCACTTCAACACTGCTATCTCACAAATGATGGTCTTCATTAACGCCTGCCAAAAGGTCGACAAGATTCCACGGGAATACGCTGAAGGCTTCGTCAAGCTGTTGGCTCCAGTCGCACCGCACATGATGGAAGAAATCTGGCAAGTCCTTGGCCACAACGAATCAGTTCAGCTGGCTCCATGGCCAAGCTACGACGCAAGCAAGCTGGTTGAAGCAACCGTTGAAATCCCAGTCATGGTCAACGGCAAGAAGCGGGGCATCTTCACTGCTAACAAGGATGCAAGCAAGGATGACCTGCAAAAGCAAGCTCTCGAGCTTGAACACGTCAAGGAATTCGTTGACGGCAAGGAAATCAAGAAGATCGTCGTCGTACCAAACAAGATCGTCAACATCGTTGCCAAATAATCTAATTTTTCCTAAATAAACAACAAAATGGTATATTTCAAGCCAAATCTGTCATAAGATATAAGGTTGAAGTATAGAAGTTAGGGAAAATTTATGGCAAGAAACAAATCACAGAACAACTCGCAAGCGCAGCTGTTGAAGGGTTCGGCTTGGATGACCTTCGGGTCAATCGTGTCACGGATCTTGGGTGCGATCTACATCATTCCTTGGTATGCCTGGATGGGCAAGTATGGGAACCTGGCCAATTCGCTGACGGCGAAGAGCTACAACATCTACAGCTTGTTCATCATCATTTCAACGGCCGGCATTCCGGGGGCAGTCGCCAAGCAGATCGCCAAGTACAATGCCTTGAATGAGTATGGCGTTGGGCGCAAGCTGTTTAAGCACGGCTTGGGCCTGATGTCCGTCTTTGGGGTCATTGCCGCCGCGATCATGTACTTTTGCGCGCCGGTTTTTGCCAGTTTCAACCAGCAGGAGATTCCGGTCATCCGCAGCCTGTCCTATGCCATCTTGATCATTCCGATCCTGAGCATCTTCAGAGGCTATTTCCAGGGCTTTAACGACATGATGCCAAGTGCCATGTCACAGTTCGCGGAGCAGCTGGCCCGGGTGATCTGGATGCTGGCGACGGCTTACGTGATCATGCAGGTTCAGCATGGCAACTACGTTGATGCCGTAACCCAGTCCAACCTGGCCGCGGCAATCGGGGCAATTTTCGCCATCGGCATGCTGGTGATGTTCTACCTGCGCCAGAAGCGGCAGGTGGATCCCTTGGTCAGAAGGTCAGCCAACCAGGTGCAGGTTTCAACCAACAGCCTGCTCTTTGAAATTATTGGCCAATCGATCCCGTTCATTATCATTGACTCCGGGATCAACTTCTTCCAGTTGATTGACCAGTATACTTTCCACCCGATGATTGCCGGACTGACGCACGCGTCATATGATACGATTGAAAGCTGGTACGCCTTGTTTGGCCTGAACGCCAACAAGCTGATCATGATCGTGGTTTCCCTGTCCACGGCCATGGCGGTCACAGCGATTCCGCTTTTGTCCGGGGCGCACGCGCGAGGAGACTACAAGGATATTTCCCGCCAGATCGGGAACACCCTGGAGCTTTTCTTGTTCGTCTTGATTCCAGCTGCTTTGGGAATGGCGGCCATTGCCGCGCCGCTGTACACCATCTTCTACGGCTACGACCAGTTGGGGGCCAACATCTTGTACCTGTCCTCCTTTACCTCAATCAGCTTGGGCCTGTTCACGGTCTTGATGGCGATTTTGCAAGGGCTGGATGAGAACATGTATGCTATCCGCTACCTGGTGATCGGCTTGATCATCAAGGCGGTGGCGCAGTACCCGATGATCCGCTTCTTCAAGGTCTATGGACCGCTTTTGGCGACGAATATCGGCCTGCTGGCAGTGATTGCCTGTTCTTTGAAGCACTTGGCAGTCAAGTACGGATGGCGGTCTGACCGGACCATGCGCCGCTTTATCGGCATTGCCAGCTTCAGCTTGATCATGTTCGCGGCCGTCTGCCTGGCTGTGAAAGTCTGCAGCCTCTTCCTGCCGCTTGACCGGCGGATGCCAGCCTTTGCCCTGTGCGGGGTCGGCGTCTTGGCCGGGGTAGTCGTTTACGGCGGCTTGACCCTGAAGTCCGGCCTGGCTGAACGGGTTTTGGGCAGCCGCGTCACCCGCATTACCCATATGCTGCACTTAGATTAAAACCCAAGAAAGCAACTCCTGTTTTAGGGCAATTAAGCTATTGCCTTTAAGCTGGAGCCCTTGGAACACTCATCGTTAGATGAGTGTTTTTTTGTGCTGTTTTGGCCAGTGACTTAATGCCCTGGCGTTTTAGGGGATACCTATGCAAAAAGTGCAAGTCGCGACTTGATGAATTGCTATTAGCGAATTTTTGGCCAGAATTTTATTATTATAAGCAAAGATAAAAAGCAAAAGTTCGGTAAGCAAACAGATCGTGAGGCAAAAAATGGCTAAGAATGAAGAAAGCGTCAAGAACAGCGCCTTTGGCTTTGGCGTCTTGAATCCATATGAAAAGTATTTTACCGGCAAGAGCTATCTGCACGGCCTGGCCGAAGGTAATGGGGCTAAGGCACACGTTGCCCAGGTAACTTTCGCGCCTGGAACCATCAACCACTGGCACAGCCACAATCTTCCGCAGATCCTGATCGGCACCGGCGGTGAAGGCTGGGTGCAAAAAGAAGGCACAGAACCGATCAAGATGACAGAAGGCACGGTGGTCGTGATTGAAGCTGACACCCGCCACTGGCATGGGGCCGCTCGGGATTCCTGGTTCAGCCACTTATCCATCATTGTCGGGGATGAAGACACCAACTGGCAAGAGCCGGTAGACCAGGCTTTTTACGAGAGTCTGCGCTAAAAAGCAAGAACAAGAGAAAAGGAGCTAATGATAGTGGAGAAACAAACTGCTGGTCGCGATCATCTGGGCAAGCTAGCCCCAAAGTTCGCGGAATTAAATGATGACGTTCTGTTTGGGCAAGTCTGGTCAAGGGAAGACAAGCTTTCTGCCCGCGACCGGAGCATGATTACGATCGCCGCCCTGTTTTCAGCTGGCTTGTACCCGCAGCTCAAGGCCCACTTGGAAATTGGCAAGCGGCACGGCATCAGCAAGGAAGAGGCCGTGGAGCTGGTCACTCAGCTGGCCTTTTACTGCGGCTGGCCCAAGGCTTGGTCAACCTTCCCGATGATTGAAGAAGTCTGGGGAAGCGAGGAAGCCTGATTGAGATAAAGAAAAAATCTGCAAAAGAAGTCCTGCCATCTTAATTGACGGCAGGACTTTTTGCACGTTTTGTGGTCTTTGCCTTCAGCTCATTCCAATTATTGCCAGATCTTTTCAAACAAAAGATAATATTTACCTTCTTTTATGATAAAAATGGCAAAAAGTTGCCCGCAATCTGCAGCAGAAGAAGCAGACAGTTGAGCAAAAATGTCAATTTTGGCTTATGAAAGCGGAAACGCAAACCTGACACAAATGCCGGCCTATGAGGGCTTGAAGCCCGGTCGCCCGATAAAACTATTGTGCTATTTGTGAATATAATCTCAAATTTTTCTCATAAAACGGGAAGGAAAATTACCATAAGATCCCGATAACAGCGGTAGATAAAGCGGTTACGAAAATATAATGCAAAAATTATTTTAAAAATAGTTGACATTTTTTCACAAAAGGACAATAATCATAGGTGAAAGGTGAAAAGGCTTACAAAGCTGAATACACCATGACATTTTTTGATATGAGGTGAAAACAATGGATGTTGAAAAGAAAGAATTAACTGAAGAAGAACGTAAGAATGCTTATGTACTTTGGTTCAACCAGCTGCGCCGCGCGGACGTGCCTCTGGTTGGCGGTAAATCATCATCATTGGGTGAATTAACTTCAGGCACCAACGTTCCTGTTCCTTACGGGTTCGCGACTACTGCCCACGGTTATCGTCATTTCATGAAAGTCAATGGCCTGAACGAAAAGGTAAATGCCTTGCTTGCTACCCTGAAGGATCCAGAAGATTCTGAAGAGCTTCACCGGGTATGCAGCCAAATCAGAAAGATCATGCGCGAAGCGCCAATGCCAGAAGACCTGGCAGAAGATATCGGCAACTCTTATGACCGCTTGGCACAGATCACCGGTCAAAACGAGCCTTACGTAGCCGTTCGTTCAAGTGCGACCGCCGAAGACTTGCCAGACGCTTCCTTCGCTGGCGAACAAGACACTTACCTTAACGTTCGCGGCCGCAAGGACGTAATCCGCAAGGTTCAAGACTGTTACGCTTCACTGTTTACTGACCGGGCAACCTACTACCGGATCAAGCAGAAGTTCCCACAAGAGAAGGTCGCCTTGTCAGCTGCCGTACAGATGATGGCCTTCTCAAAGGCTGCCGGCGTCATGTTCACGGTCAACGTTGCCAACGGTGATGACACCAAGGTCATGATCGAAGGGTCATGGGGCTTGGGCGAATACATCGTTCAAGGGACGGTTACTCCTGACAACTTTGAAGTTGACAAGGAAACCATGAAGATCAGCCGCAAGACGATCAACAATAAGAACATTGAATTGATCCGGCTCCCAGGCGGCGGGGTTGAGCAGCGCGACGTGCCAGAAGACGTGGCTAAGAGTGCCTGCTTGACCGATGAGCAAGTCATTGAGCTGGCTGGCTATGCAAAGCAGATCGAACAGCACTATGGCTGCTACATGGACATGGAATGGTCACGCGACGAGAATGACAAGTTGTGGCTCGTACAAGCCCGTCCGGAAACCGTTTGGTCACAACGCAAGAAGGAAGGCGAGAAGCCTGCCGAAGAGAAGGAAGTTGCTGAATCAAGCAACAAAGTTCTGGTTAAGGGTCTGCCAGCCAGCCCAGGCGTAGCTTCTGGGATCGTGCACGTCATCGATGACCCGAAGGACATTGGCGAATTCAAGAAGGGCGAAATTCTGGTTACCTTGATGACCTCACCAGACTGGGTACCAGCGATGAAGAAGGCTGCCGCCATCATTACCAACAACGGTGGGATGACCTGCCACGCGGCGATCGTTTCTCGTGAAATGCAGATCCCATGTATTGTCGGGACTGCCAGCCGCGGCACTTTCGCAACCAGAATCTTGAAGACTGGCCAAGAAGTTACCGTTGACGCCAAGAACGGGATCGTTTACCAAGGGGTAGCCGAGGAAATCGTTAAGCCTAAGAAGGAAAACACCGTGCAAACTGCGGTTGCGGCTGAATACTTCCCACCAACGGCTACGAGAGTCATGATGAACTTGGGTGACCCTGACTTGGCTGACAAGTACTCAACTCTGCCAGCTGACGGGATCGGCCTGATGCGGGAAGAATTCTTGTGGACCACTTACATCCACCAGCACCCGCTGTACTTGATCGAAACTGGTCACCCAGAGCGCGTCGTCAACGAATTGGCCAACGGGATCTCCAAGGTCTGCCGGGCAATGAACCCAAGACCAGTCGTTTTGAGATTCTCAGACTTCAAGTCCAGTGAATACCGCAACTTGAAGGGCGGGGACAAGTTTGAACCGCATGAACCGGCCGACCTGCTTGGCTGGCGCGGGGCAAGCCGCTATTATGACCCGAAGTACATTGAAGCCTTCAAGCTGGAGCTGGAAGCAGTCAAGAAGGTAAGAAACGAATATGGCTTGAAGAACCTGAACGTCATGATTCCATTCTGCCGGACTGTCGAAGAGGCGGAAAAGGTGACTAAGATCATGGCAGATGAAGGCTTGGAGCGCAGCCGCGACTTCAAGGTCTACATGATGGCTGAAATTCCTTCAAACATTATCCTGGCCGACAAGTTTAACAAGTTTGTTGACGGCTACTCAATCGGCTCCAACGACTTGACCATGCTGATCATGGGGACTGACCGGAACAACGACCGCGTATCTGCCCTTTACGACGAGCGCAACTTGGCGGTCAAGCGGGCAATCCGGCACTTGATCAAGACTGCCCACAAGGATGGCAAGGTTGTTTCCATCTGTGGCCAAGCACCGTCTGAATACCCAGACTTCACTGAGTTCTTGGTACGCAGCGGGATTGACTACGTGTCAGTCAACCCAGACATGGTCAAGGAAACCAAGCTCAACGTTGCCCACTTCGAGCAAAGAATCCTGCTCGACAAGGCAACCGGCTTGGGCATCCAAGACACTGAAGACTACGACTGGTAGTCAGTGCCTGTATTGTTAAATCACATATCTTAAAAATGAAAGAAGAAACCGCTTCGGTGGTTTCTTCTTTTTTGTGCAATTTTCGCAAATTGTGCGCAATTGCGGGCAAAATGACGTAAAATGAAAAATGAATTATCATGATAGCCTTTAGATTGCTTAAAAAATTAAGGAAAATTAGCAGGCAAGGAACAGAAGAGGGAGTTAACGAAAATGGCACAACAATACTATTCAATGGATCAAATCGCAAAGCTGGCCAAGGTCTCCAGCCAGCAAATCTATTACCTGGTAAACATGAAGTTTAAGTTCAAGCCAGCGCTGGTTGATCCGAGCGGAACCAAGTTTTATGACGAGCGAGCGCTGGGCCAGATCTTCCAGGATTTAGGCAAGCAGGTGCCCAAGTCCGTGCAAAATGCGTCGCCAGCCACGCACGATGGCTTGCTGGACATCAATGCCATCGCGGAAACGACTGGCCTGGGAAAGAAGAAGCTGCGCACTTTCATCCGGGAGCATAAGGAAATCAAGCCAGACTTCATTGACGAGAAGAACCACAATAAGAAGTTCTGGGGCCCAGCTGCCGTTCAGTACATCCAAGACCACTTTGACGATGATGAAAAGGCTGAAGTCAAGGAGAAGCCGGTAGAAGCTGTCGAAAAGCCAGAAGCTGCCGAAGAAGCAAAAGCGGCAGAAGAGGTCAAAGCAGAAGCAGCAACGGCTGAAAAGGTGGCTGAGACAGAAGAACAGCCTGAAGTCAAAGCAGCAGAAGCAAAGAAAAAGGAAGAACAGGCTGCCAAAAAGCCAGAAGAACAGCCAGAAGCAGCAGAAGAGGTCAAGGCAGAAGAAAAGCCGGCAGCTGGTCCGCACTTCGTCAAGAAGATGCCGCGGCCAGCCAAGGCGGAAGCCCCAGAAAATGAACGCATTACCAGCCATCCAGAAGTAGAATTGCCATTTGCGATGGATCAGCAAGAAGGGGAAAAGCCGGAAAAGCCGGTGGCAGAACAGCCAGCATCAACCGAGCCTGCCGAACCAACGGCCGAAAAGCCAGAAGAACAGGCAGAAGAGAAGAATGCTGGCGATCAGCGCTTCGTCGTCCGCAAGCGCGAAAGCCGCTACGGCAATCGCCAAAGAGGCAGCTACAAGCGCCGCAATGGCAGCGACTACCATGACCGGGACAATGGCGGCCGGCAAAATGGCTACCGCGACAACCACCGCAATGGTCGTGAAAATTATGCCAAGAAGCGGGAAATGTTTGCCGGCAAGCTGAAGCTGGTGACTGAGAAGGGAACCTTCTACACTGACCAGTTCAAGAACTTGGAAGAGTGTGCCGAATACGTCGTTTCTGCCAAGGCAGGTGACTTCTTGAAGGTTGAAAAGTACAACTGGGGCCAATTCGCGCCAGCCTACATTTCAACCAAGAGTATCATTGAATTTGAAGAAGCTTAAAGCGCTTTGCGTTTTTTAGAGACCCGTTTGGGTCTCTTTTTTCTTGGCAGGGGATGCAGAACTGTTTTAGCCAATTGAACTTATGGTTAGCCTGAAAGCCGCTTGCGCAAACGAAAGAAAACACTGGCAAATGTAACCGGATTAATTACTACTTTCACAATATTGACAGCGTTTTCAGGAGGCATATAATTACAAGTGTAAGTAAAAAGATAAGTAAGAACGCAAGGAGATTCACTTATGGCTAAAATTAAAGGTGCTAACGCTGTTTTAGATGTTATGAATAAGTGGGGCATTGACCACTTGTACGGTCTGCCAGGCGGATCATTTGACTCAACCATGAACGCGATCTATGAAATGCAAGACACGGTCAAGTTCATTGAGGTCCGTCATGAAGAAGCTGCTGCCTTGGCTGCTTCAGCTGAATACAAGCTGACTGGCAAGCTCGGCGTCTGCATGGGCTCAGCCGGCCCTGGTGCCGTTCACCTGATGAATGGTCTGTATGATGCTAAATACGACAAGACCCCATTGGTTGCTTTGGTCGCTAACGTGCCAACTTCTCGGCAAGACGTCAACTTCTTCCAAGCCTTTGACGAAATGCCTTGGTTCCGCGATGTTGCCGTTTGGGTTCACCAAGCCAAGACTAAGGAATCCTTGCCGGTCTTAATGGACACCGCGATCCGGACGGCCTACGCTAAGAAGGGGCCGGCAGTCTTGATCATTCCTAAGGACTTCGGCTGGCAAGAAATCGACGACAACTACCGCGTATCAGCCAACAACCTGTCAGCTGACAACTACGCTGGCCCAACCAAGGAAAGCGTTGAAGCTGCCGCTGCCTTGATCAAGGCAGCCAAGAACCCAGTCGTCTACTTCGGCTTGGGTGCTTCAGGCGCTGCTGAAGAATTGAAGGAATTCTCAGACAAGTTCAAGATGCCAATGATGTCATCATATTTGGGCAAGGGGATCGTTGAAGACTCATTCAAGCCATACCTCGGCACGATCGGCAGAATCGGCGCTAAGGCTCCTAACGAAGTTCAAGGCCACACTGACCTGGTAGTTTGGGTCGGCAACAACTCACCATTCTCAATTCTGTGGTTCCCTAAGGACGCTAAGGTCATCCAAATCGACGTTGACCCAGAAAAGCTTGGCAAGCGCCACTCAGTAGACGTAGCCATGAAGGCTGACGCCAAGAAGGCATTGCGGGCCCTGATCGACGCTGGCGAAGCCCGCGAAGAATCACCGCTTTACAAGGCAGCTTTGGCTGACCGTGAAGAATGGGATGCATGGCGCAAATCCTTTGCTGATGACCACTTGAAGGACGAAGGGCGCGTTCGCCAAGAACCAATCTGGGACGTTATCAACAAGGAAGCCGCTGACGATGCCGTTTTTGCCATTGACGTCGGCAACGTCGACATGGACCACTGCCGCTTGTTGGAAATGAACGGCAAGCAGCGCTGGACTACTTCAGGCTTGTACGCGACGATGGGTTACGGCTCACCAGCTGCCATGGCGGCCGCTACTGCCTACCCAGACCGTGAAGTATGGCACCTGGCTGGTGACGGTGGCTTCGCGATGATGAGCGAAGAACTGTTGACCATGGCTCGCTACAACATGCACGTTCTGACTGTAGTCTTCACCAACGAAACTTTGGGCTACATCGAAGCTGAACAACGCGACGAATCAAACCAGCCGCTTTCAGGCGTCATCCTGCCAGACAACGACTGGGCTAAGGTAGCCGAAGGCATGAACGTGAAGGCCTTTACTGCTCACGACAAGGCTGAATTCGAAGCAGCCGTTAAGGAATGGAAGAAGATGGATGGTCCTGCCTTCATCGACGTTAAGTACACCAAGCACATGGCTTACTCAACTGAATTGAACACTTTGGACGACCCGGAATTCGTGAAGTACTACCACGCTGAAGCCCTGCACCCATTCTCATACTTTGCTGACAAGTTTGGGCTGAACATTGACACGGCCTCAGGCGCTTCCGGCCACTCAGAAGACAAGAGTGAAGCTTTGAAGGTTCAAGCCGTATCAAGCGCTTCTAAGCCAGAAAACGCTCCTGACACGACTTCCGGTGCTTCTCACTAAACTCCAGCTCGCGAAGTTCCTTCCTACTAAATAAAAGACGCGATAAAAATCCCCTCGAAACTGATGAAGTGCCCTACAATTGTTAGACATAGACATCTAACGATTGTGGGGTATCTTTATGACCAAATATTCATCCGAATTAAAAGTACAAGTTGCTTCCGATTATCTTAATGGCAGAGGATCATACAAGG
>NZ_VUMX01000030.1:0-19593 GCF_009695985.1 Lactobacillus porci | reverse complement strand
ATCAAGACTGAGAGACGTAAGGGTTATGGGTATCCAGATGATGAATACTTCTTTCTGCGATTAATGGAAATATCCCGAAAGGCATCCTAAATCTCACAGCCGTTTACACAAGTTTTTATACTGAACCTTCTTTTTCCTCGACTTGTCTATTGCCTTCATAAAATTATAGCAAAATCACAAGTTGTCACTCAACTTCAACTTATATTTTTATCTCTATTCTTTTATCTTCACTTGATTCCCTATACCTTAACTTACCCATTTTTTCACCAAAACAAAAACCCAGCACCGTTTCCGATGCTGGGTTAAATATCCGATTACAGCGTAATCACACCGCTGGCGAGCAATTCGTCGCACTTGGTTGGTTCGAATTCATCCCCAACCTTAAAGGTGTCAGGCACAACCATAATGCCGCGCTTTTGCGGAGCATGAGCCAGGCCCAGTTCACGGGCTGAGCAGATCATGCCGTCTGATTCAACGCCGCGCAGGGCACCTGGCCAGATTTGCTTGCCGTCTGGCATCAAAGTGCCTGACAAGGCAACGACGACCTTTTGCCCTTGGGCAATGTTTGGCGCGCCGCAGACGATTTGGTGGTCCGTGCCGTCGCCAACGTCAATGGTCGTCACGTGCAGGTGGTCTGAGTCCGGGTGGGCCTCGCAGGTCTTAACGTAGCCGTAAACCAGGGTTGGCTTGGAAACTTCCAGCTGGTCGTCAAAGCCGACTTCCGCCAGCTTCTTGTTCAAAGCGGCAACTTCATCAGCATTGAGCTTTACTTGGCCGTTTGGCAGCTTGTCGTAGTCAAGAAGCTTGTCAACGTTAAAGAAGTTGAAACCAGTCAGCTTGCCCTTGCTGTCAGTCACGCGCGTAACGTCCGGCTTTTCTTCGTAATTGCTTGCACCTTCGCCTTGCGCCAAAATAACGATCAAGGTGTTTGGATAACTAATCTTGTTAATACTAGTGATCATGGATCTAACTGTCCCCTCTTATTTAGTCAACAGAACGCAAGAAATCTTCTACTTCTTGTTTGCTCTTGCGATCTCCATTAACTAGTCTACCAATTTCTTGTCCATCTTGGTAGACGACAAATGAAGGAATTCCCATAATGTTCATTTCCTTGCACAAGTCAATGGAGCCGTCGCGGTCAACCTTGATGAAGCGGCTGTCAGCGAAGTCGGCTTCAATGCTTGGCATGGCCGGATCCAAAAAACGGCAGTCCGGGCACCAGTCAGCGCTGAATTCTACCACGGTGCGGCCACTCTTGGTCAAGTCAGCCAGCTTTTCTTTGTCAACGACTTGGTAATCTTCCATTTTGCCCTCCTACTTACTTTTTATAAGTGAAATCTTTTTAAGGATATTTTACCCGATTTATCTGTCCTTGTCCAAAAAATCAGCGTGCAGGCAGTAGATCGGGTTGCCTTTTGAGGCAAATTTGTGCTCGTACTCGGTTTCGATGTTGGCGGCCACGATTTCTTCTTTTTCATGGTGAAGGTCAACGGACACGAAGTCAAAGTGCATCCCGAAGTTGTTCATGCTCTTGAGGCTGTAGGCAAACAGGCCGGCATTGTCAGTCTTGAACTCGATCATCCCGTCAGCGGTCAAGACCTGCCGGTATTCTTCCAGGAAACTGCGGTAGGTCAGGCGACGCTTTTCATGGCGGGTCTTTGGCCAAGGATCGGAGAAGTTGAGGTAAATCCGGTTGGTGGAATTCTGGCCAAAGTAGGCGACCAGATTGGCCGCGTCGGCGCAAAGGATCTGCAGGTTGTCCAGGCCCTCATCCAGCTTCTTCTTCAAGATGATGCCGGCCGCGGTCTTTTGGATTTCCATGGCGATGAAGTTCTTTTCCGGGTGCTGCTGGGCCAAGGTGGTGATGAACTGGCCCTTGCCCGAGCCAATTTCGATTTCAATCGGCTGCTTCTTGGCAAAGCGGCTGTCCCAGTCAATCTTGACCTCGGGATCCGGCCGGTCCAAGGCGGCTTCTGGGTGATCATCGATCAGTTGGTTGGCCCATGGCTTGTTCTTTAAACGCATTCTGTATGTTCTTCCTTTTCGTAAAAAAATTGCTATCTTAGCATTTTAACCTATTCGCGGACTATTTGCCCCGCTTTTTTCCCCGGTATCTGGCCCGCTTGTCTTCTTCCGCCGTCTTGCACGGCAGGTAAAGGCCGGCCAAGATGGCCGCCCAGGCCATAATGGCCAAGGCGCACAAGAACTTGTGCTCTGGCAATAGCAGGAGCCAGCAGACGGCCAGGAGCGCGGCTTGCAGGAAAACGGCCCCGCCCAAGACCCGGCGCAGGTCTTGTCCCCGCTTTTCGCGCGTGATCGGGTAGACCCGGTACATGACGTTCTTGTCATAGGCCTGCCCCAGTGGCAGCAGCTGCCAGACGGTCAAGTAGAGCACCAGGGCGCTTAAGCCCAGGACCCAGTAAGGGCTCTGCACCACGATCGTCAGCAGGATGGCAAAAGCCGTCATCCGGACCAAGAGGTTCAGGTATTCCGGGTCGCGCAGAAGCGTCCGCCGGTACAAGAAACTGTTTGGCGTCTCCCGCTTGCACGTTTTTGGCAAGAGGAAGTCCAGGTACTTGCGCCGCTTGACTTGAATCTTGCGCTCGCGGACGTCCGTAAACATGGAGAAGGCGGCATAGACGACTTCCTTTCTGCTTCGCTCATAGTCGATCGCGTACTGCCAGTCAAACAGCTTCTGTCGCTTGCCCCTGCTGGCCAGCAAAATGGCCAGCAAGTTGCCGACTAAGAGCAGGCAGGCAAAATTCCGGCCAAGCCAAAGCAAGGCCAGCAAGCCGGCCAGGTTGGCCAGGCGGGCAAGCCGGAGGCCGCGGGTGATTGCATGGTCAAAATCAAAGTGGCGGCTGGTCCAGAGCAGGTCAAAGTACTTGCCCGCGCCAAGGCCCAAGAGCAAGAGCAGGTAGCTCAGCGGGCTGATCCCCAGCTTGATTCTGGCAAAGGGAAACATCACCCCGCCCGTCAAGGCCAGCAGGAAGGTTGGCAGGTACATGCTGTAGCGGCGCATTGGGGCCAGGTACTCCTCCATCTGGTCGTCTTTGGTCAAAAGGAACTGCCGGTCCGCGTCTTGGAGCAAAGTAACCAGCTTCCCGCTTAAAGTCGGCAGCCAGAGAATGAGGGCCAAAAGCAAGGGGTAGTACCACAAATTCCTGGGCATGGTCTTCATTGCCTGGGCGTACCAGAACATCAAGGCTCCGAACATGAAGATGATGGCCAGGACGAAGAAGTCGTTAAAAACCAGAGTCAGGTACTTGACTGACTGCCGCAGGTTGGCAGCGAGTCTTTTCTTCGCTAGATCACGCATTGCTCTGCTCCTGGTAAAGCAGCTGGTAGAGGCGGTCAAAGGAATCGGTGGCCTTTAAGCCGTAGTGGCGGCGAATCTCGTCCAAAGTGCCCACCACTTCAATCGTGCCGCGGTTTAAGACGGCATAGTTGGAGATGGCCTGCTGGGCATCAGCGAGGACGTGGGTCGTCATCAGGATTTCCTTCCCCTCCTGCTTGCCTTGCCTGATCAAGTCGATGAAGTTGGCCACGGCCAAGGGATCCAGGCCGGTAAAAGGCTCATCGATCACCAGCAGCTTGGCTGGCGCCAAAAAGGCGGCCGTGATCATCACCTTCTGCTGCATCCCCTTGGAAAAGTGAACCGGCAGCCAGTCCAGCTTGTCATCCAGTCTGAAAGTCTTCAGCAGGCGGTGGGCCTTTTCCCAAGCTTCGTCCAGGTCCAAGTCATAAGCCAGCATGGTCAGTTCCAAATGCTCCTTCAAGGTCAGCTCCGGGTAGATGACCGGGGTTTCGGGGATGTAGGCCAGCTTCTTCTTGAACTTGGATGGCTCATTGGCCAGGCTGATCCCATCCAGGCTGATCTTCCCCTGCTGCGGGCGCAAAAGGCCGAGAAGATGCTTGATCGTAGTTGACTTGCCGGCCCCGTTCAGCCCGATCAACCCCAAGGCTTCGCCCGGCTTGATGGTCAAATTGATATCTTTGATGACTGGCGTGCCACTGTAGCCGCCAGTTAAATGCTCAATTTTTAAAGTCATTTTTCCTATCTTTCTTTATGTTTTTGTCCTTGTCTTATGATAGCATGAAGGCATAAAGAATCTAAAATAATATACAAGCAAAAGAGGTACCAACATGAGCGAAAACGAATTAATCGACGACTGCCTGTTCTGCAAGATCATCCGCGGCGAAATCGGCAGCTACACTGTTTTTGAAAATGATGACGTCAAAGCCTTCCTGGACATCTCCCAAGTCAACGAAGGCCACGTATTGATGGTTCCAAAGAAGCACATCGTCAACTTCTTTGACTACACGGCTGAAGATGCCCAAAGATTCCTGCAATACATTCCAGAAATCGCCAACGCCATCAAGAAGTCCAACCCAAGAATTCAAGCCATGAACATCACCAGCAACAACGGCCCAGTTGCCGGCCAAGTGGTCATGCACTCCCACATCCACTTCATCCCCCGCTGGGAAGGCGACGGCATCAAGTTCTTCACCCGCAACAACGCCGACCAATATGATGAAGCCAAGTACCAAGCCGTGGCTGACGCCATCAAGGCCCAGTTTTAAGTAAAAGGAGGCACGCGACATGGCAGACTTTAAGCATTTTGGCCTGGGCTTCCTCTTGGGGGCAGCGGCTGGCGCCGTTATTGCCTTCTTGCCTGACGAAAGCGGCAACAGCACCCGCGACTACTTGAAGAAGGACGCCAAAGACATCAAAGAAGCCCATGAAGAGCTCCAGCGCGGCGCCGGCAAGGCGGCCGACGCAAGCAGGCGCTTGGCAGAAGAGCTGCCAAACGCCACGCAGATGCTGGACGACCTGACGACTGACGTTGACCGCTTCAAGCTGGAAGCCAACGACGAAATCGCCCGCCTGCAGGAAAAGATCGACCGCCTAAGCGAAGATCTCAACCAGGACTTGAACCAAAGCGAAAACTAAATCCCAGCTAAAAAACTACCAAGCCTGGCCTTGATTGACCTAGCTTGGTAGTTTTTGTTTTTTTCGCCTGTTTTCCGCTATTCCTTGTTGGACTGCCACTGGCCCACGATTTCGTTGACGTCGCTGGCCCCCATCTTGGCCAAGACGGCTGGCAGGCCGGCAATTACGTGCGGCAGGGCCAGCTTGTCGTAGAAATTCATGGTCCCGATCTGCACGGCTGAAGCCCCGGCAAGCATGAATTCCGCCGCGTCTTCAGCGCTGTTGATGCCGCCCACGCCAATAATCGGCAGATTCGTTGCCTGGTGCACCTGAGCAACCATGCGGATAGCCAAAGGCTTGACGGCTTCACCGGATACTCCGCCAAAGTCGTTGCCCAGGACCGGCCGTCTGCTCTGCAAATCCAGGTGCAGGCCCAAGACGGTGTTGATCAGGGTCAGGCCGTCTGCCCCGCCCCGTTCAGCCGCCTTGGCGATTTCAGTAATGTCGGTCACGTTTGGAGTCAGCTTGACATAGACCGGCAGATTAACGCGCTCCTTTACCAGCCGGGTAACCCGCTCAACCATTTCTGGATGAACGCCAAAGGTCATCCCGCCTTCAGACACGTTCGGGCAAGACAGGTTCAGCTCCAGCGCATCTGGCTTTCCGGCGGCCAGGATCTCCGCGACCTCCACGTAGTCCTGCACGCTCTCCCCGCCTACGCTGGCTAGAATTGGCAGGTCCGGGTGCTTCTGGCGCAGGGCCGGCAGCTTTTCTTTCGCGACTGCTTCAACGCCTGGGTTGGTCAAGCCCACGGCATTCATGACCCCGTCCTTGAGCATGGCAATCTGCGGCTGCGGGTTGCCCGTGCGCGCGTGGCGGGTGGTCGTCTTGATCACCATGGCCCCCAGCTGGTCCCAGTCAAAGTTCTCTGGCAGATCGCCAAAGGCGAAAGTCCCGCTGGCTGGCATGACCGGGTTCTTCATGTTCAAGCCAGGCAGCTTGACGGATAAATTGATTTCGTTAGCCATTTTGTCCTCCCAAAAAGCGCTCTTTTGCAAATTTATAACTTGTTTGAAATTCGTCAAAATTATCCTACAAAAAATCTCAAAACACAAGGGGAAATTTGCTCTTGATTTTTTAAATTGTTCGTGTTAGCATTCTTGTAACTAAGCTTTAAATGGTACAGAGAGACCACAAGCACCACAAAAGTATTTTGTATGCACCCGTATGCCCGCCTGGGGTCTCTTTAGACTCTGGCGGGCTTTTTTCGGTGTTTTTCTAAGGAGTAGCAATGACCAAACCATTATTTATTGCCCTGGACTTTGACAAGAAAGCAGACATGTGGGCCCTGTTAAAGCAGCTGGATCCCAGCCAGGAAATCCACGTCAAGGTCGGAATGGAAATGTTCTACCAATATGGCAGTGAGATTGTTCGTGAGCTGTCAGACAAAGGCTTCAAAATTTTCCTGGACCTGAAGCTGCACGACATCCCCAACACGGTCAAGCGGTCAGCCAAGCAGCTGGCCAAGCTGGGCGTCTACTGCACGACCGTCCACGCTCTGGGCGGCAAGGAGATGATCAAGGCCGCCAAAGAAGGCCTGATTGCCGGAACGCCGGCTGGCAAGCCAGTACCCAAGCTGCTGGCCGTCACGGAGCTGACCTCAATCTCAGAGGAAGTCTTAAAAGATGAGCAGCACTGCAGCCTGCCGCTGAAAGATGAGGTCAAGGCCCTGGCTCACCAGGCCCAGGAAGCCGGCGCCGACGGGATCATCTGCTCGCCCCTGGAAGTGGCTGGGATGAAGGCTGAATTCCCTGACGACTTTATGTTCGTCACCCCCGGCATCCGCCCCAAGAACTACCAGAAAGACGACCAGGCCCGGGTCACTACCCCTGCCCAAGCCCGAAAGAACGGGTCAAGCGCCATTGTCGTCGGCCGACCAATCACCCAGGCCGCTGACCCGGCCAAGGCCTACCAAGAGATTTTGCAAGACTGGAGAGAAAACTAAAATGGACAACAATGAAATCATTCGCCAATTAATCGCCAAGAAAATCGTAACTATTTCACCTGACAGCGAATTCGTCTATGCCAGCGGGATGCACTCACCAATCTACACTGACCTGCGGCAAACGATTTCCTACCCAGAATTGCGCCAAGCCATCGCTGAAAACCTGGCCGCCCTGATCAAGCAGGAATTCCCAGCAGTCACGGTGATCGGCGGGGTCGCAACTGCCGGCATCCCGCACGCTGCCTGGGTTGCCCAAGTCATGGGCCTGCCAATGATCTACGTCCGCTCCAAGCCAAAAGACCACGGCAAGGGCCGGCAGATCGAAGGCCGCGTTGACGCAAATGACCACATCGTCTTGATCGACGACCTGATCTCAACTGGCGGCTCAGTCCTTTCCGCCGTGCAAGCCGTTAGAAAGGAAGGGGCCCAGGTTGACGGGGTCAGCTCCATTTTCACTTACCTCCTGCCAGACGCGGACGAGAACTTCAAGAAGGCCGACACCAAGTTCGCGCCTTTGCTCAACTACCGGGAACTAATTGAGCAGGAAATCGCCAAGACGGTCACCAAAGACCAATACGAAGAGCTTTTGGCCTGGCACAAGGATCCTTGGCACTGGCAACGGTAAACGGCATTTTTAGCAGATAATGTGGCAAAATCTTAAAACCTTTTTTAAGATAGTGACTTTTTCATGAAGTTTTCTGCATTCGGCTCTAAAGTGCTTAAAATATGGTATATTAGTTACCAGTACGTATTAAGGATGTGGAGATATACATTTATGAACAAGCAATTGAAGAGAATCGTCGTATTGGCTGCAACTGCTGCAATCGGTCTGTCCACTGCAGCCTGCTCAAGCAGCCCAACCGTTGTCAACTACAAGGGCGGCAAGATCACTCAGGATGAGTACTACACGCAAATGAAGAACACTTCAGCCGGCCAATCAACCTTGGTCAGCCTGATCATCTACCGGACCTTGAAGCAGCAATACGGCGACAAGGTATCTTCAAAGAAGATCAACGCCGAATACAACAAGTACAAGAAGCAATACGGCTCAAGCTTCAGCAGCGTATTGAGCTACAGCGGCTTGACTACTGACAGCTTCAAGCAGAACCTGGCCACCAACTTGTACTCAATCGCGGCTTTGAAGGACCTGAAGAAGGTTTCAACTGCCCAAGAAAAGAAGTGGTGGAAGAGCTACACCCCTGATGTAACCGTTCAGCACATTTCAACTTCAAGCAAGTCTGACGCGGAAACGGTCATCAAGAAGCTGAAGAGCGGCACCAGTTTCGCGACTCTGGCTAAGAAGTACTCAACCGATACTGCAACCAAGAACAAGGGCGGCAAGCTGGCAGCCTTCGACTCAACCGACACTTCCCTGTCATCAACCTTTAAGAAGGCTGCTTGGAAGCTTAAGGAGGGTCAATACACCACTACTCCAGTCAAGACCTCATCTGGCTACGAAGTCATCAAGGTCTTGAAGGTAGCCAAGAAGGACTCATACGCAAACCACAAGAAGTTCATCGACAAGCAGATCTACCAAACTTGGGCTGCCGACTCAAACACGATGACCAAGATCATCGGCAAGGTTTTGAAGAAGGCCAATGTTGAAATCAAGGACAAGGACCTGAAGAGCAAGAACCTGCTTTCCAGCTACCTGAACCCTTCAGCAAGCACTTCAGCAAGTTCAGCCTCAACCTCTGTTTCAGGCAACTAAGCCCGCAGCAAAATGAAGTAAAGCAAAAAGAGCAACGTCAACTGACGCTGCTCTTTTTCTTTGGCTTTTTTTAGTTTTGTCCAACTTCCGGAAAATGGCCGACCAGGATCTTTCTGGCCTCAGCTGGTCGCGGCCGCTTTTGGCCGCGGCAAAGTACTAGTACAGGGCAGCTTCATCGCGGTCCTTGATCTTTTGGGCTAGCTGGTCCAAAACCTGCTGGTATTTCGCCAGCTGCTGGAAAATGTCTGCTGAATTGGTCAGCAGGATCTGGTTCCACATGGTGGGATCTGAGCTGGCAATCCGAGTGATGGACTTAAAGCCGCCAGCAGCCAGCCGCATCCCTACGCTTGCCCCCTTGAAGGTTTCCTCAGTCTGGTTGACCAGGCCGGCGGCAATGATGTGCAGCAGATGGCTGATCTGGGCCACGGCCTTGTCATGCTCTGGCGCGGTGATTTCCAGCCGGGCGCTCATTTTTTTCCAGAACCTTGACAATCCCGGTCCTGGTTGGATTCAGGTTGACCTGGGTCAGGGTCAGATCGGAATTGGGAACGATGGCGGCCGCGGTCATGAAAAAGGCTGCCGACGAAATGTCGCCTGGTACCAGGACGTCGCAGGCCTGCAGGTCTGCACCCGGCCAGACATGGATCGTCAAGCCGTCCTTAAAGCGGCAAAGATCAAGGCGCTCTTGACCTGGGCACTGGCCACCTGCAGCTGGACCTCGGCCCGGTGCAGCTTTTGCCCGTGAATCATGCAAGGCAGGGTGCCAGTTGGGCTCAGCTCAACCCTGGCGCCAAAAGCCCGCAAAGGATCGGCCACGCGCCGCATGGGCCGCTTTTGCAAGGATGCGTCACCGGCAAAGCGGACGTCAAAGTCAGTACCGGCCAACAGGCCCATCAGCAGGCGCGTGGTCGTGCCCGAGTTGCCCATGTCCAAAGTCCTGGCCGGCTTTTGGCCCAATTTCAAAGCCGTCCCCGAAGCTGACCCACTTCATGGCGCTGACGCCGACCGCGGGTGCCGCCAGCTTGGCATCCAGCTTGATATCCCAGCTGACGTAGCTGCCTAAGGCCACCGGCACCCCGTTGACGACAACCCTGATCTGCCCGCCCAAGGTATCGCCAGCTTCCTTGGTCTGGTCGATCAAGCGGTGGATCGCCTCCACCTTGTCCTGGTCAACGACCCGCATGTCATTTTTGGCAATTTCAGTCTGGATCTCCTTGACGCTGGTCGGCTGCAAATCATCAGCCGCTGCTGAGCCAACGCAGGCCACGTAACCGGCAAGCTCGATGCCCAGAGCCCGCAGAAGCTGCTCCCAAAGCCACCCGCAAAGTGGTTTCTCTGGCAGAAGACCGCTCCAGGACATTGCGCAGGTCTCGGTGGTGGTACTTCATCCCCCCGATCAGATCCGCGTGACCTGGCCGCGGTCTTTCCAGGCTTCGCTTGGAGTTTTCCGCGTTTTCAAGAGCACTTGGGGACATGATCTCACCCCAGTTGCCGTGATCCCGGTTCTTGACGACCAGGGCCACTGGCCCGCCCAGGGTCTTGTGGTGCCGAACCCCGCCGACGATTTCAACAGCAAGGCTAACAAAAAAGCAGGTCTTTGGCCTGCTTTGCTTAAATATTTTGCCTCCATGACCACTATTTATTAAAGCGGTCCAGATTTTCATCTTTTTTCGGCCGGTAGTAGCGCTTGCCGTCTTGCGCCATCATTGGCGGCGTAAAGCTGCCAGGCTTGGTGCCCTTCAGCTCATTACTGATCGCGTTGACCGCGGCATCCAGGTCATCGATCCGGTGCAGCAGCTCAGCCTCCAGCAGGGCTGGCAGCTTAGGCGATCCGTACTCATAGCGGCCATGATGGGACAAGACCATGTGCCGCAAGAGCAGCAGGTCTTCTGAATCTGGCGCGATGCCCAAGTCATGGGCCGCCAAGACCAGCTGCTCATCAATCAAGACCAAATGGCCGATCAGGTTGCCTTCAGTCGTGTACTGGGTGGCCACCGGGCCGGAAAGTTCCAGCACCTTCCCCATATCGTGGAGAATGCAGCCGGCAAACAGCAATGATTGGTTGACTTCCGGGTAGTTTCTGGAAATTCCGTCAGCATCCCTTAGCATGGTCAGGGTATGAAAGGCCAAGCCGCCCTTGAAAGCGTGGTGGTTGGACTTTCCTGCCGGGTAGGCAAAAAAGCGCTTGTCCCATTTCTTGAGCAGGTAGGTCACCAAATCTGACCAGGTCTGATTGTGAATCCGGTCAACGAAGGCCTGAATTTCCTGTTTCATGTCGCCTGGTTCTTCCGGACCCGTCTGGACGAACTGGCTCATGTCCACCTTTTCATCAGCGCCAACTGGGTGCATGGAAAAAATCTTGATCTGGTCATGATCGCGGTATTCCTCAATCATGCCCGACAAGGCCACCACCGTTCCCGCTGAAAAGCGGCTGGCATCTTCCTGGGTGGCATTCCAGTAGTTGCCCCGGATCGTGCCGGATGAGTCGGCCAACTGGAGCAATAAGTAGTGACGCCCCTTTTTGTCCTGTCTGAGTTGAGAGCTCTTCAGCATCAGAATCAGGTCGAATTCTTCTCCCTCGTTGTAATCTAGCAGACGTTTCAGCACGCTAGTCCTCCTTCACATACCTTAAAGGCGCGTCGCTTAACTGCCGCGCCAAGTCCTCACGCGCCGTGAAAACCAAAATTTGCTTGTCCTGGCTGAGCTTGGCCAGCAGGCCGGCAATATAGCCGGTCCGCTTGCCGTCAAAGTTGACGAATGAATCATCGATCAAGACCGGCAAGTCGATCTTGTCCTCGATCTGCACGACAAAAGCCAGCTTCAGGGCAAAATAGAGCTGCTCCTGGGTCCCTCTTGACAGGTATTCAACCGGCAGCTTCTTCTTGTCGGCCCTGACGACCTTGAGCGGGGTCCGCTTGGACTTCTTCTCCGGGAGAATAATGTCCAGGTAGCGGCCGCCCGTTAACAGGCTGAAGTAGTCCTTGGCCGTCTTGAGCATCTTCGGAAAGCGGTCATTTGAGGCCAGATCCAGAGCCCGGCCAATGACTTGGCCGGCCAGCAGGCTGGCCAGGTAGTCCTGACTGTCTTTCTTGAACTGGGCCTCATCCTTGGCCAAGTTCTGCTTGAGGGCAAAGACCTTGGCCGAATCGGCATACTGGCCGCGGCGGGCATGCAGGTCAGAGATCGCCTGCTGCTCAAGCTGCAGCCGCCGCTTAGCCTCAGCCAGCTGCTGGCTTAACTCCGCCGTGGCTGCCGCCAATTGACTTGCATCAAAGCCACCGGCTTCAAAGCGCGCCAATTGCTCGCCCAAGGCATTCTTAACGGCGGTCAGCTGGGCCTGCAGGCTGGCTTGCCGGCGCTGCTCCCTGGCCCTTTCCGTAAATTCATCCAGACTCTTGACTTTTTCCTTGGTCAAAAGCTTTTGCAGGCGCAAGTCGACTTCCCGGAGCAGCTTCTGGTCATTGGCCACTTGGGCGCTGGCCTGGTCAAAGTCCCGCTGCTGGCGCTCATAAAGGGCCAGTTGCTCATCTGCCGCTTCCAACTGACCGGAAATAGCCGCCAAATCCTGCGGCACTGGTGTCTTAGTCCAGTCCTGGATCTGCTTGGCCAAAGCTTCCAAGCTGTCCGCAAGGCTTTCGCGCTTATCTTGCAGCTCCTTGACCTGGGTGGCATTGATGACGAAATCGCGGTAGCTGCTGACCAGGTCATCCAAATTGACGTCGCTGGCCCGGAAGCCGTAGCGGCGGGCAAAGGCCTCCTCTTCATCGAGCAGCTCCTGGCGCAAGCGCTGGGCCTGCTCAGCTTTCGCTGCCTGCTCGGCCCGTCCGCTGGCCTGGGCCTGCTTTTGCCTGCCGGCCTGCCAGAAGTAGAGGCCAAGGCCGACTGCCACTAATACGGCCAAAAGGACCGGCGATTTAGCAATAAAGGCAATGAGCAGGGAAATAAGCAAATAAAGCGCGCCATAGACCAGCAGATTTGGCTTCTTTGCTGCTCCTGCCGTTTCATCCGCTTTATCGGTCTGGCTTGCCAGCTGCTTCAGCTGGTCGTCTGCCGCGGCTTCCTTTTGCCGGCTGTTGGTCCAATCCGCGTGCAACCGGTTGAACTCATCCGGCGTCAAAGATACGACCTTGTTCAAGTTGGCCGTCAGCTTGAGCAGGCTGGCCTGCTTGCTGGCTAAGGCGTCCAGCTGGTCATTGACGGCCGCCAGCTTGCGTTCAAGCTCCGCGGCCGCTTTTTTAAAGGCACTCAGCTGCTTCCTTCTTTCTGGCAGATCCAAGTCCTGCGCCAGCGGCTTCAGGCTGGCCTTTTCCTTGCCAATAGTTGCCTGCAGGGTCTGTACCTGGGCATTCAGTTTGACGGCCTGCTGGTAGCCTTCTTCGTCAAAGTCAACCGCCTTGACCTGTTGCTTTAATTCCAGGTAGCTTTGGTAGTTCTGGACCTGTTCCGCCATTTTCTCGCGCTTCTTCAGCTCGCCTTCCAGCTCGCTGATCTGCTTGGCAATCTTGGCTGCCTTGCCTTCTTCTTGCAGCAGCTCATCATTCAGCCGCTTGTAGGCGTCAAACTCCTCCCCCGCGGCCGCAGCTTGCGCGCGGTCAGCCTGGACCTTGTCCAAGGCCACGTTGACCGGCATCTTGTGGCTGGTCGGCTTAAAGAGGCTGCTGGCCTCCTTTTCCAGGTCCTGGCGGATGGCCAAGAGCTGGCTACTCTGCGCTGCCCCCAAGTAGTAAATGTTCTCCAGGATCTCGCCCTCCGACAGGCCAGTGACCTGGCGAAGCAGGTCTTCATTAAAAATGAAGCTGTCAGCGTAGAAGCCACCGTCAATATTCTGGATCTGGTCAAAAAACAGGCTCTCGGGTACTTCCTGTCCATCCTTGCAGACGGTCAGCTTCCCGGTCTTTGGCTTTTCGCCCTTGCTCCAGGTTCTCGTTAATTCATATTCCCCGTCGTCAGCCTCAAAGACCAGGCTTCCGCCCATTGGATAGCTCTTGGACAAGGGCTCGTAATCTTCAAAAAAGCTGGAGGCGGTATTCTTCAAGTTGAAGCCGAACATGACCTGCTTGATAAAGGCTACCGTGGTGCTCTTGCCAGCCTCATTAGGGCCAAAGAAGACGTCCAAGTTTCCCTCAGGCAAGGTAAAGGTCTGCTGGCTGAACTGGCCAAAATTGCGCATCTTGATCTGCTTCAGTCTCATTTGTCGATCTCCCCCTTAAGTCCCGCTAGCCGCTCGGCCAGCTTGACCTTGACCAATTGCTTTAAGCCAGCGATAAATTGCGGATCCGCAAATAATTCCTGGGACAGCTGGTCCTTCTTAAGCCAGGTCTTGGCGGCTGCTTTCAGCTGCTCGTCAGCCAGAACTTCTGCTTCAGCCGCCTTAAAGGCTTCCTGGTCGCTGCCGCTGAGCTTGACCACGCCCTTGACGGCAAAACGGACGTCAACCAGGCGTGAGTCAGCCGGCAGCTGCTGGGACACGCCCTCCCAGGCATGCTCATCAGCCCAGAATTCCAGCTGGTCGTCAGTCAGATATTCCGTCCCCCGCAGCTCTAAGGAGAAGTAGGTCTTGCCCTGGCACTTTTGCGCCAGTTCCCTAACGACTCTGGCTTCAAGCTCGCTCTTGCTCAAGCTCTCCGCGAGTTCCAGGCTGACCTGGCGCCAGACGATTGATGCCGTGGGCTTGAAGTCAATCGTGGTTTTCCCGCTGGCTTCATCAACCGTGCCCAAGATGCAGCCCTTGCCGCCAAGTTCGCCAATATCGCGCCCTTGAATATTTCCCGGGTAAACTATCCAGGGATCATCCGCCAGCACTTGGCCGGCATGGATGTGGCCCAAGGCAAAGTAGTCATATTGCAGGTCCTTGAGCTCATTTAAGGCAAATGGAGCGTAAACATTGCCGCTGGCTGCCTTTTGCGCGGCATGCATCAAGCCGAAGGCATATTCGCTGCCTCTGGGCGGAAAATGGGGAATCATGTCCTCCTCAATATGGTTTTGTGCATAAGAAAAGCCAGTCACGCTGTACTTAAAGCCGCTCTTAGTCACAAAATCGGCTCGCTCGACCTCCTGCCCGTCGCCCAGCAGCTTAAAGTAAGGGCTTTGCTTGACCAGAAGGTCGCTGGCCTGCATGTAGTCATGGTTCCCGAAAATCATGACGACTTGGATCTGGGCATCGGTCAGGCGCTGGAGCTGCTTGGCAAAGAAGAGCTGGCTAGCGGGCGATGGCTTGTTTGAATCGAAGCTGTCCCCGGCCACCAGGACCAGGTCCACCCGTTCAGCAATTGCCAGGTCCACGATCCGCGTGAGGGACTCGTCAGCGGAAGCGCGGACTCTTTCATATTCGTCTGTTGGCAAAAAAGATAGTCCACGAAATGGACTATCTAAGTGCGCGTCAGCAAAATGAATGAATTTCATTATGCGTTTCTCAAATCTTCGTATTCATCGGTCAATGGCTTACCGATGTTCTTCTGCACTTCATTGAGCAGGGTGTAGACCTGCTGCTCAGCCAGAAGCATCCCCTGCAGGGTCCCGTCTTGGGAGACGCGGCTGTTCAAGCTTTCAAAGTGGTCCTTTTGCTCGTCAGTCAAGGCCTTGCCGTTGGCTTGGGCTTCCATGATCTCCATTTGGGCCTGGTCCAGCTCCTTGAACAGGGCCAGACTGTCCGGATTGGCCTTTACGGCTGCCATGGCCTGCTTTAAGGCCACGAATTCCTGGGTCTGCTTCAAGTCTTCGGCTACTTGGTTGGCTGAATCAAAAATGTTTACCATATTTTTCTCCTATGCTCTGCTTAAGCCGGCATTCTGCCAGCCTGGGCTACTTGCCCATCATGTTCTTAAAATTATTGTACCATGAGTTGATCTTGTTCTTGGCATTATTTAAGCCATCTGAGATCGACTGCTTGACCTTGCTGCCAAAGTCCTCTGAACTTGCGCTGGACTTGCCTGCGGTCCCGTTTGAACTGGCCATGGAATCGGCAGCTTGCACCTTGAAGGACGACTGCTTGCTGTATGGCAGAAGGGCCTGCATTTCTGCCTTATAGAGGGAGGTAATCCCCGTTTCGGAAATTCCTTGCATATAGTGGGTCTTGTCAGTCTTGTCAAAGCCAACCCAGGTTGAAACGACCACGTCAGGAGTATAGCCGACGATCCACTGGTCCTTGGTCCCGTAAGCAAAAGAAACTTCCGTGGACCCGGTCTTGCCGGCAACGGAGTAGCCATAAGGCTGGGCGTTGACGGCGGTCCCGACCCGGAAGACGCTCAGCAGCATCTCAGTCATTTCCTTGGCCGTGTCCGCCGAGATGATCTGCTTGCTGCCGGTATCGCGGTTTTCAGCAATCACGTTGCCGGAGGCGTCGGTGATTTTGGTGATCAGGTAGGAACTGTCTGGCAGCTTGCCGGAATTGGCGAAAGCCGAGTAGGCTCTGGCCATCTGCATAGGGCTTACCCCAGTCGAGAGGCCGCCCAGGGCCAAAGCCAGGTTCTGGTCGCTCTTTGGCACGGTAATCCCAAACTTCTTCAAGTAGGAGACCCCAGTCGAAACGCCAATCTTGTTCAAAAGCCAGACCGCTGGCACGTTCTTGCTCTGCGCGATAGCCTGGTACATGGTGATCTGGTCAGAATACTGATTGTCAACGTTGACTGGCGAATAATTGTTCTTCCCAAAGGACTGGCGCTTGTTGGAAAGCTCTGAGTCGTAGTGGTAGCCCTTTTCAAGCGCGGCCGCGTAGACGGCCAGGGGCTTGATGGAGCTCCCTGGCTGCCGGCGCATCTGGGTGGCCCGGTTGTAGCCGCGGAAGACGTGCTTGCCGCGCCCGCCCACCAAGGCCGCGACGGCCCCAGTCTTGGGGTCCATGGCCACGCTGGCCCCCTGGACCTTGGTCCCGTCAGCCGCGCTGGCCGGGAAGTTGGCTTGGTTCTTGAAGCTGGTCTGCATGGCCTGTTGGTAGTTTTGGTTTAAGCTCGTGTAGATCTTCAGCCCCTTGGACATAATCTCGTTTTCACTGATGTGGTACTTGTTGACCGCTTCATCGATGACGGCATCAAAATAGTAGGGATACTTGTAGCCGCTCTTGGCGGAATAAGTATCCTTTAAGACCAAGCTGGTCTTTTTCGCCGCCTGGCACTGTGCTTGGCTAATGGCCTGGTTTTCAACCATCAATTCCAGAACCAAGTTCCGCCGGCTGGTCGCGTGGGACATGGAGTCAATCGGATTGTAGTAAGACGGACTCCGCAGCATCCCCGCCAAAGTGGCCCCCTCGCCCAAGGAGACCTGGCTGGCGTTTTTGCCAAAGTACTTGCGGCTGGCATCTTGCACCCCGTAGACCCCGTTGCCAAAGTAGGCATTGTTCAGGTACATGGTCAAAATCTGCTTCTTAGAGTAGACCTTGGTAACCTGTACCGCGTAAAAGATTTCCGCGATCTTGCGCGACAGGGTCTGCTGCTGGGTCAGAATTGAGTTCTTGACCAGCTGCTGGGTGATGGTCGACCCGCCCCCGGAAATATTCCCGTGGTGGACGAGATATGAGGCAAAAGCCCGCATGATCCCTTTCACGCTAAAACCCGGGTTGGTCCAAAAGGTCCGATCTTCCGTAGAGACGACGGCCTTTTGGATATTGGGTGAAATCTTGCTTAAGCTGACGTAGCTGCCCTTGCCGGAAGAAACTGAACCCGCCTTTTTGCCCTGCTTGTCATAAATCACCGTGGTCTTGGCCAGGGAGGCTTCCAAATTGGAAAGATTGGCAGTCTTCACCTTAAAGGTATAATAAGTACATGTGACAAGAACTACGCTCAAGATGGCCAGGATCAGCCAGCGGATGATTTGAAAGCGGTGGTTGAAGCGCCGCAGCCAATGCCCCTGGGGCTGACTGCTCTTGTTCTCTTGCCTGTTGCGCCTATGTTCCATTTACTATCTGCTCCTTTAGCTATAACAAGTAGATTTTAGCATAAATGCTGCCTAGGTCCGGATCAGGAGGCAGCAAGTTATTGATTTCTTAAATTGATTTTTAGAAAGACGGAGATGACCCAAGCATGATTTATCATTTTACTCTGACTTACCCCGAAAGCAAGACGCCGGAAGCCGTTGGCGACCTCCTGCGCGAATTGCTGCTGCCCCGCAAGTGGCGGCATTTTCTGCGCATTGAGAAACAAGTCCTCATCAACGGCAGCTACCGGAATTTCAACGAGCTGGTCCAGCCAGGCGAGGTCATTGACCTTTACCTGGACCAGGTTGCCTCTGCCCAAAGACCCTACCCGCCAAGCGGCCGGCTGCCAGAAGTAGTCTACGAGGACGCGAACCTTTTGGTCATCAATAAGCCTAAAGGGCAAAAGACCCACCCCAACCAGGGAGAAAACGGAACCGCCTTGAACGACTGCGCCAGCTACCTGGGCCAGAGTCCTTACATCATCCACCGCCTGGACATGCTGACTGGCGGCCTCTTGCTGGTCGCCAAGAATCCGGCCGTGGTCCCGATCATGAATCGGCAATTGCTGTCAAAGACTTTGAAGCGGGACTACCTAGCCACGGTCGACTTAACTGACTTGGGACAAAAGTTGCCGGACTCCGGCACGATTAATTTGCCCATTGGACAAGATCCCAATGACCAAAGAAAAAGAATGGTTCGCCCAGATGGCCTGCGGGCCGTCACCCACTACCAAGTGCTTGAAAGAGGAACGGCTTCCGCCAAGCTCCTGGTGAGCCTGGAGACCGGCCGAACTCACCAGATCAGGGTCCACCTGGCCAGCCTGGGCTGCCCCATCGCAGGCGACCCCCTCTATAATCCCCACTATGCTGAAGGGCAAGAGCTGCAACTGGCCGGCTGGCGGCTCTCCTTCATCAAGCCTTACAGTTTTGACCCGGTCCAGGTCCTTTTGCCAGCTGACCAAAGATAAGCTTGCAGTTCTAAATCCTTTTTGACGATTCAAATATGGCTATTATAGCCTAAAGAGCTGACTAGACCAAATTTTGTTCAACAAAAAAGCAATCCAACGCGAAATTGGATTGCTCATGGATTGCTATTTGATTTGCAATAAGCGGCGGCGGAATAAGTACAGGTAAATAGGCTCAGGTCGTACTTGCTCTTGACCATCTTGCTAATAGCCGTCGGCTTCAAGACCTCCAGCTTTGCCACCCGGTAGACGTAACGCCTGCCGCTGGCAGCTTTGAAATAGACCTTGTCGCCGACCTGCAGCTGGTTCAAGCGGCCAAAGTGGTTCACGAAGTTGTGCCCGGCCACGACCCAGTCGCGGTCAGCAGCAGAGCCGGTATAAGTGGCCGGTGAGACCTCCAGCTGGCTGAAGCGCCACTTGCTGGCGACCGGCAGGGTCTGCTGCAGCTTGGGGAAGCTGAGATAGCCGCAATAAGCGGTTCCCCGCACCTCAATCGTGCTCTGGTCCTGCTGGCCGTTTTCTTGAGGTCTCTGTTCTTTCAGCGTCTGCACGACTGCTTGGGCTGAACTGCCGGCAGCGTGATCTTCAACTAGATTGTGGGCCAGCAGCGGAATCGGCCAGTTGAGCTGGCCAGTCTGCGGCAGGCGTGGCGTTTGCGGCAAAGTCTTGATCAAGCCATGGGTGCTGGAGCCTTTGGCAGACTGATGCTTGCTGGTCTGCTCTTGGCCAGGATATTCCAGTTTGGTCGGCACTCCCTTTCTGGTGCTGGGACTGGAGCTGGACTTGGATGATTTCTTCGGCTTTCGGTTGTATTCAACTAGCTCATTAACATAAAAATAGCAGATAACTTGAACCTCCCACGACTAAAGTCGCGGGAATCTGGGGGCCACCCAGCACATTGCATGTAAGATTGCTGACTCCAAGAAGTACTCGGAGTGCTTAGGCTAGCTTCACAGCTGCCCGGTACCGTCTCGTCTTCGTTTTGACTCGCTCAGAAGATTACGCAGGCAGGTACCGTCTAGTGCTAAGGACGATTGTTCCGTTTCGCCCGGGCTGTTTTCTACATTTTCTA